>DATEMG010000770.1:0-16517 GCA_035275805.1 Blastocatellia bacterium | reverse complement strand
GAGCAAATTGGCGAGGATACTGCGCGCGACGCCGCGCATCGCGCCTGACGCCATAATTGCGCTACGTCGGGATTTCGTAACTTGAGCGAACGTCGTCGCGCCGACGCTTGATATCCTGAACCATATGATTCAATTTCCAGAACGTTTCAATATGGCCGAATATTTTCTCGACCGTAATCTGGCCGCCGGGCGTAGCGACAAGGTCTGTTTGCGGTTCGGCGACGAGCGATGGACTTACGCCGAGGCCGTGACGCATGCGAACCGCGCGGGCCGGCTTCTGCGAGAGTTGGGGGCCGGAGTCGAAGACCGAGTGTTAATGGCGTTGCCCGATTGCCCGCAGTTCGTCGCGTGTTGGTTCGGCGCGGCAAAGATCGGATCGGTGATCGCGATGGTCAACCCGCTGTTGCCCGCAGACGATTACGCCTACTACCTCGATTACACTCGCGCGAAAGTCTTTGTCGTGTACGAATCGCTTGTCGAAAGTTTGCGGCCCATACTGGCTAAGGCAAAATATCTGAAGAACGTTCTGGTAGTCGGCGCCGAATCGCATGGTTTCCCGCATTACGAAGACCTCGCGCCGCAAATGCCCGACGGGCTTGAGACCGTCGACACGCATCGCGACGACCCGGCGATCTGGCTCTTCACTTCCGGATCGACCGGCAAGCCGAAAGCCGCCGTTCATCTGCAACACGATTTGCCCTACAACACCGAATGTTACGCGAAACAGGTTTTGCGTATGCGCGAAGACGACGTGACCGTCGCGGCCCCGAAGCTATTTTTCGGTTACGCGACGGGAACGAATCTGCTCTTTCCGTTCGCTGTAGGCGCCGAGGCGGCCCTGTTTGCCGAACGGTCGACGCCGGAAAAGCTGTTTGAAGTGATCGAACGGTACCGCCCGACCGTCTTGACCAACGTGCCGACGATGATCAACGCGATGCTCAACACGCCGGGCGCGAGCGAACGCGATTTGAGCAGCCTGCGGGTCTGCATTTCGGCGGGCGAGGCGCTGCCGCCTGAGCTTTATCGCCGATGGAAAGAGACATTCGGCGTTGAAATCCTGGACGGCGTAGGCTCGGCGGAAATGTTTCACATCTACATCTCGAACCGCTTCGGCGACGTGCGCGAGGGCTGTCTTGGCAAGATCGTGCCCGGTTACGAGGCCGAGATCATCGGTCCTGAAGGGCAACCGCTGCCCGACGGGCAGATGGGGACGCTGCGGATCAAAGGCGATTCCGCCGCGATCTGTTACTGGCAGGCGCAAGAAAAATCGAAAGAGACCTTCGCCGGCGATTACTGCACGACGGGCGACCAGTTCACCCGCGACGCCGAAGGTTATTTCTGGTACGGTGGGCGGACCGACGAGATGCTGAAGGTCAGTGGCGTCTTCGTCTCGCCGACAGAGGTCGAAAACTGTCTGCTCGAACACGAGGCCGTATGTGAATGCGCCGTCGTCGGCTT
The DNA here is from genome assembly GCA_035275805.1 of Blastocatellia bacterium. GTDB lineage: Bacteria > Acidobacteriota > Blastocatellia > RBC074 > RBC074 > JAJVID01. The sequence continues at coordinate 15,059 of DATEMG010000770.1, read as the reverse complement.
TCAGGACGAGGACGGGTTGACCAAGACCTCGGCCTACGTTGTGTTGAACGAAGGATTCGCCCAGAGCGCCGAACTGGCGCGCCAACTGCAAGAGTTCGTCAAGGGGCGATTGGCCATGCACAAATATCCGCGCCGCGTCATCTTCAAGGACGGCCTGCCCAAAAATGACCGCGGCAAAATTGATCGGAAGAGTTTGAAATGAAAATATTCGGAATACCGGTAAAAATCGATCCGTCGTTTCTGTTCGTCTGCGCGGTGCTGGCTTATAGCCGGCTCTCGCAACCAATTTTTCTGATCGAATGGCTGGTAGTCATTTTCGTCTCCATACTCATTCACGAACTCGGACACGCTTTGATGGTTCGGTCGTTTGGGTTGTCGCCGCAGATTATGCTTTATTCGATGGGCGGTCTGACTTCGTGGAGAGAGGAGAAGAGCATTTCGCATGCAAAGCACATCGCGATCAGCCTGGCCGGGCCGTTCGCGGGCTTCATATTTGGCGGAATGGTCTACCTGTCGGGTGAAGCGGCGCCGGACCTGTTTGCCGATCGGTTCGGAAGGCAGACTTATAGCGACCTGTTGTTCGTCAATTTGGGGTGGGGAGTTTTCAACCTTTTGCCCATATTGCCGCTCGATGGTGGAAACGTGGCCTATAGCATTGAACAGTGGGTGACGAAGAAACATAGCGGAGTCATCAGCCGCGTAATTTCGCTTCTCGTGTCTGTAGGTGTGGGGCTGTGGGCGTTATCAATTGAGTGGCTGTGGGTAGTTTTTCTGATGGCTCTCTTCGCCTGGAACAACGGCAGCGCGCTTTTCCAACTGCTTCAATACGACCGTGACGGGAGCGTGCGCCCGCTGCTCGACCAGGCGCAGGAGGCGGTTAAGAACGATGACGGCGCGACGGCCGTTCAGTTAGCGAAAGAGGCTTTGAATTCCGCGCGCTCTGTGGAAGTGAAGGAAGAGGCGCAGCGGATATTGTTGCAGGGGTTGATTCTCGGCGGCGACATCGAGCAGGCGAAGAAAGAGGCGGATCGTTTACAGGCCGTTTACGGCCACGCGGCGCTTTTGCGATCCCTGACCGGTTTCGAAAAGGATCAGTTGCCGCGCGCGATCAACCTCATGGAATACTCCTATGCGACGGCGCCGTCGCCCGACCTCAATTTTACGCTTGCCAACGCGCTGATGATCGCAGGGCGTTTTCAGGATGCGGGTTCGCTGATCACGCGCCAGCAGAATCCCAAATACGCGGCGGCGGCGTATAAGACGCTGCAAGTCGCCGCGTTTCATTTGGGCGACTACAATCTGTCAGCTGAGGCGGGGCGACAGGCTTTCGAGCGGACGAAAGAGGCGGGGATCGCATACAACATCGCCTGCGCCGAAGCGCGCGCGGGCCGCGCCGATGATGCCCTGGCCTGGATCGAACGCGCCGTCGAGATGGGCTATCGCAACGTTGACGCGATGGCTTCGGATTCTGATTTCGAGACTTTGCGGTCCCGGCCCGAATTCGAGGCGATTTGCGGCAGGCTTCGTGAAGTCGCCGTCTAAAGCGGATTGCAATTGCATATACGGTGTGAGGCGATTGCGGCGCGGTACTGTACCGGCGGCCCCATGACGCCTGTTTCGATTTAGGAAAATATATAGTTAACAGAGCTATTATCGGTAGGATTGTTTTATGCCCGATCATCTCTTCGCCCATCACACCTGGTCCGAGTTGCGTGATTTGCTGAATCAGCCCGCGTCTTGCGCGCTGATTCTTCCGGTCGGTTCAACCGAAGCGCATGGTCCGCACCTGCCTTTGAGCGCGGATGTCATCATCGCCGAAGAGACGGCCGCGCGCGCCGCTCGAACGCTCGAAGCGCGCGGGGAATCGGCATTGACGCTGCCGCCTCTGGCCTACAGCTTGACCGACTTCAGCGAGGGGTTTACGGGCAGCGTCTCGATACGCGCTGAAACCGCCACGGCCCTGGTCTGCGACATCCTGCTCTCGCTCATCAAACAAGGCTTCAAACGAATCGCCATCGCCAACGCGCATCTCGAACCGGCGCACATCGCCACGCTCCGAGCGGCATGTGAAGCAGCCAAAGCCGAGACCGGCGTCGAGATAGCCTTCCCAGACGTTACGCGCCGCAGGTGGGCGCAAATGTTGACCGAAGAGTTTCAGCGCGGCGCTTGTCACGCCGGACAGTACGAGAGTTCGCTGGTCTTGAGCGCGCGGCCCGAGTTCGTGCGCGAAGAGATAAGGTTGGCGCTGGAACCGAAGCTGATCAGCCTCTCACAAGCCATCAGGGCGGGCGCGCGCAGTTTCATCGAAATCGGGGGCGATCAGGCTTATTTCGGAGACCCGGCGGCTGCGACCGCTGAAGAAGGCGACCGGGTGTTCGATATTCTCGCCGGAATGATTGTCACGTCACTCGATGAGATCCTTACTCAGACCAGGTGATATTAGTACAGATAATCAAACCGCCGCAGGGCGCAAAGGACGTAGAGAGCGATCAAGACAGATCTTTCTCTGTGCGCCTTTGGGAAGCGAGATTGACCGAATCTATATCCGGTAAACCCCGCACTGACATTCCCAAACTTTTACCGACACATTTTGTCACTTTTTCCCAGTACATGATGAATGTGCGAATGCGGTTGTTAATCCGACACGTCTCCGCATTTGACCGTCTTTGCTAATCCAAAAGGAGATCGAAATGACTAAAGTCTTGTCAGTGATTGCGCTCTGTCTGATCGTCCTCACCTGTGCGAAAGTCGCCGAGGCCTGTATTTTTTGCGGTGATTACGAAAATTGCATCGTTGCGAAAGCGCTTGCCTTAGATAATTTCGAACCGCTCAAGGGACTAAAAGCTTCCGAGATAGTGAAAAGCGATGCTGAAGTAAAGGCCGGGATCGGGAAGAAAAAGGGTATCGGGACGTTGACAGTCTTTTGTCGGGGAAATAAGTCAGATATTGCCACCTGCGTGGCAAAGGATGCTAATGGGGCGGTCCAGGGAACGCCGGGAAGGTTCAAACTTAATAACGGTAAATTCGTGACCCCCTAGCGGCTAAACGCTGATGAGGCTTCGTCAAACCGAGTTGATGCTGTTGGCGAATTCAAGAAATGAGCCTTTCGGATCTTAGCTCCGGAGGAGCGTGATGTTTATAGGAATTGGCGGGCGGCGCGCCAAAGCTCCGTAGGAGCGATATGTGACACATATCGCTCCTACGGAGCTTTGGGAAATATCGCGCAACGCATTCTATAAACATTCCGCGCCTCTGGCGCTCAGGAATCAGGGAATTCGCCAACAGTATCCGAGTTGCCGAAGCCTCACCTTTCTCTGCGTACCTGCGGCGCCCTGCGGCGGTTTGATGTCACAATCCCGGTTGTTCTGATTTAGGATTGAGTTACATCGCGCCCAGCCTCGACTATCTGTTCTTCAGATATCAGGACAAGGTTCGCAGCCGCGCCGAGAGGCACGTAGGAATCTACCGCGCGCACTGAGCGCATCGGGCCTTTGAATCCGTTTTCGGCCAGGTCGGCGATCACGGCTTCGGCGATTCCTCCGCCCGTCGCGCGGCATTCGTCGGCGACCAGCAGCCGCCGGCATTCATCGGCGTGCCGCCTGATGGCCTCGAAGGGCAGCGGATTGAGCCAGCGAATATCAATCACGCGCGCCGCCACGCCGAATTCGTCATTCAGCCTGCGCGCGGCGCGAAGCGACAACCTCAATCCGTTCGCGTAAGAGACAATCAACAGGTCTTTGGCTTCGGGATGGTAGACGCCTACTTCGCCGGGCAGCAGCGTTTCGCCGGGCTGCGGATAATCGAAGAGCCACGCGCCGTCGCCGTCCTCGTATAAATCCTTCTCGTGGTAAAGCGCGATGGGTTCCAGAAAGAGCGCGACGCGTCCGCAGGCGCGGGCAGCCGTGATCAGCCCGCGCAGCATCTTCGCGGCGTCGTCTCCGCGCGCGGGCGTGGCCAGCAGCAGCCCGGGAATGTCGCGCAGCGCGCCGACGGAATTGTCGTTGTGAAAATGACCGCCGAAGCCCTTCTGGTAGCCCAATCCCTGAACGCGCACGACCATCGGGTTGGTGAATTGTCCCGAAGAGAAGAACGAGAGTGAACAGGCTTCGCCGCGAATTTGATCAAGCGCGTTGTGGATGTAAGCCAGATATTGAATTTCCGGAATCGGCAGCAATCCGGCCATCGCCGCCCCTTGCGCGGTTCCCAGGATGGTCGACTCGTCGAGCAGCGTGTCGAATACGCGTGCGACGCCGAACTTCTTTTGCAGACCTTGCGTGACGTAATAGACGCCGCCCTTCCTGGCCACGTCTTCGCCGAAGACGATGATTTCGGGGAAGCGCAACATTTCGTCGGCGAGCGCCGAGTTGATGTGGGCGGCCATCGTCCGTTTGGTGGGCGCCTTCGCGTGCTCTGGCAGCGCTCCGTCGAAGAGCTTCTCGCGGGCTTCTGGCGTCGCCGTCATGTCGGCCAGCGCGCGGCAAGCCGGCTCGTCGTAAGGCGCGAGCGGCTCGACGACCTGCTCGGCGCTGGCCAGTTTAGGCCTTCGCGCAGCCTCGTCCATCATCCCGTCGATCCGCGATTGGACCCTGTTGAAGATCGCGCGCAGGTCGCCGGGCGCCGCCGCGCCGGTCTCTACCAGCCGCCTCGCGTTCTGGAGCAGCGGGTCTTTGGCCTCTTCGGCGGCTATTTCTTCGACCGTGCGATAGGTAGTCTCGACGTCTGTGCCCGCGTGACCCCAGAGCCGCGTCACGCGCAGATGCAGGAAGACGGGCGCGCGCGAGCGACGGCACTCGTCGACGGCCTCCCGGGCCACTTCCCAGACTTCGTCCATTTCGCCCGCCGCCTCGAAGTATTTCAGGTAGGGCTGATTGCTGAACGAATCGTGAATCCAGTTGCGTGGCGTCTCGACCGAGATGCCGATGCCGTTGTCTTCGCAAAGGAAGAGGATCGGGGCCGATCCGCCGCGCCTGACGGCGTAGCGCGCCGCGTTGAAACCGGCGAGCGCGGTCGCGTGATTGGCCGAAGCGTCGCCGAATGAACAGAGCACGATCGAATCTTCTTTAAATTCGGGCTGAGGCTCAAGCAAATCCCGAGCCTGCCCAATCCGCCGCGCCGTTTTGAGCGCGAACGCCAACCCGACAGCCTTGGGCAGGTGCGACGCGATGGTGCTGGTTTGCGGCGGGACCCACAGCGCGCGGCTCCCCCATACCTTGTGCCGCCCTTGCGAGATCGGGTCGTCGGCGGAAGCGCAGAACGAAAGCAGCGTGTCGAAGACCGGATCGACGCCGGGCAGTTTGCGCGAACGGGCCGCCATTAACGCGCCGGAGCGGTAATGCAGAAGGCACGGGTCGTCCAATCGCAGCAGCGCGCCGATGACCGCGTTGTTCTCGTGGCCCGCGCTCGAGATGGTGTAGAAACCCTGATTGCGCTTCTTCAACTCGCGCGCCGCGACGTCGAGCAGACGGCTGGTCACCTGGTCTTCAAAGACCTCCAGCGCTTGCCGCGCCGTCAGGGAGCCGCCCGGCCGCAGGGGGTCGGTCTCGTTGAGTCGGCGATGGACGGGGTAAGCGGTTGTTAAATAGTTTTCGAGATTGCTCTGTACAATTTCGACACGAGTAATTGGGGATGACATTCTCGGTTATCGGTTTCGTTGATGAGATTGTGTCAGCGCCGTAGGCGATAGCGGCAGTTATCTCCATATCGCCCGGCGTCACAAGCCACGCTCACTACTGATTCGCTTTGCCAAGCCTGAATCGTACGCCGAAAAAATACTGTCGCTCGTCGCCGATATCATTCTCCCTACTCATAGGGGTGTAACGCAGATCCCGCGCGCGGCCAGGCGAGGCTTCGTTATGAAAACTGCGTTGGTAAAGTCCGAAATCGATTCGGTCATTCCGGACTCGGTGAAGTATCAGGCCTTTTGTCACGACGAAACGATCCTGTCGGAAATATAAATTCCTGCGCTCGAATTCTATCGGCTGCCCGGTTTCGCGGAACCTCTGGCGCTGGAAGAGCGCCGTCTCGTAAAGTCCCGACAGATTCTGCGAACAGAAATCGGATTTGTCCAGCCCGGCGTTCGGGTCGGGCAGACGCAAAACGACCGTCTTGATGCGCAAGACGGGTTCTTCCTCCGTCTCGACGGGCGATGCGGTTGTCGGCGAAGACAAACGCTGGCGCATAATTTCCGCCAGGAACGATTGACGATTGATTGTCGGGGATTGGGGCGAAGGCTCTTGCGCGAGGGAGAGGGGGCGCAAAACTCCGGTGACCATAAGCAGGGAGAGGAACGCGCATAATCGCGTCATAACTCTACCTCCCGTAAAGAACTATGTTCATCAGCCGGCGCATCATACCTCATCCCCGCCCTGGATTGAAGACGGATCGACGCCTAGGCGCCGAATTTATTCAGCGCCTATCGTCGTTGAAAGAAGAGTTCATAAACAACCGCCTCACCCATGTAGGCGCCGAATGATGATCTTTGAAAATTAAGTCCTACCACTTTGCGCCTTTGCGCCTTTGCGAGAAACAGGCTTGCACATTCAGACGGCGGTTCTCGCCAAGGCGCCAAGGCGCAAAGGTCGCAAAGGGGAGCCTTCTGCTATGATTGGACTTTATCACTTTGATTGTTTCTTCAAGCTGACAATATTGGCGAGCAATCGGTACCCGCCCTGCACGCCCGCCGGCAATTGGCGATAGAACGCATAGGCCGCGTAGACGAACGTCCCCTTGCCGTATTGCGCGTAAAGTAACCCGCCTAGCTGCGGCGGTTGTTCGCGGTCGTGGCATTCGAGCAGCGGCTTGTAGCGATCGTCCCAGGTCGTCATCCACTTCGACCCCCGCTCTTCGACCCAGCCGTCGAAGTCCGCGCCGGTGATCTTGTTCGGCCAATTGAAGACAGGATTCGACGGGTCGAGGATCGTCACTTTCGCGTCTTCTTCCGACACCTCCTCGGCCCGCGCGGTCAGCTTGTACGGGTATGGGCCGTAAGGCGCTGCGTCGAACTCCTGCGTCTGGTATTGATAGACCAGATTGCCGCCGCGTTCGGCGTAATCGAGCAGTCGTTTGCTGTAAGCCTTCAGGTCGGCCCGGACGGCGGTCGCGCGAATGCCGATGACGATCGCGTCGAAGTCGGCGAGATTTCCATTCGCTAAATCTTTCTCGCCGAGCGTCGTCACTTTCACGCCGATCTGCTCGAGCGCCTTCGGGACTTCATCGCCGACCCCCATCACGTATCCGACGGTCAGATTAGGCGCGACCTTAACCTTGACTCCGCGCACGTCCATCGTCGCGGGGCGGTAGAGATGCCGCGGCTCGTTATCGCGATGCGCAATGACTTGATAGCCTTCGACGTACTCCTTGCCCTTGTATTCGGCCACGGCCTGGACTTTGTAATCAGCGCCTGACGCGACCTGCGGGACTGAAACTTTGAAATTGAAATTGCCGACTTCGCCTTCGTGCGTGAAGCTGAAGTTCGATTCGGAGGGCGACGCGGCCCAGCCTTGCGGAAGTTTCAGTCGGACATTGCCAGTGGCGCCGCCTTTGACGTTGTTTGAAACGCTGACGCTTACGTCGAATGAGGCTTGCGACGGCGCAATCGGGATCGCGCAGACGCGCGGCGAAATGGCGACATTCATCGCCGGCGCGACAGTCAGCAACCGGCGCTGCTCGCCCCAGGGAAGGTCAATATAGACGGTCTGCGCCGGTCGCGTCAGCGTGAAGCGGACGTCTTCAAACTCATAATTGAATACGCCGATTACGTCGGGCGGCGGGAAGGGGAGATGCAGGTATTCGGGTTTGATTATCTGATAGATGTGATCGCGCAGTTCGTTGGCGCGCGACCAGTGGGGGCGCGCGTATTCGGCGTTGTCAGGAACTTTCAGTTCAAACTGCGCGCTTAATCGTTTTGAGTTCGGCTCGATTGATTTGACCTTTACACCCCAACCTTTCGGCGGCGCGACTATCACCTGGGCCTTGTCAATGTTGACGGGACTGCGGTTGACGATGGTCAAGGTAAGCGTGAATTGCTGACCCGGAATCGCGACGTTGAATGTTTCGCGTGATTGGAAGAACGGCGTCGGCCCTTCAGTCGCTCTTTCGGGATCGACCAGAACCTCCATCGCCAATCCCAACGCCTTGTTCATCGCGTCGTTGAACTCGGTTTCCTTATTGCCGAGCATGAAGAGCAGTTGGTCTTTGTTTGCCGCTTCGATCGAGGACGATTTGACCTTTTCGATCAACGCGCGCGTATACTCCGTAGCGGCGGCTAGATCGGACGCCACGACCCACGGCTTCAGCGCGTCGAATTTGCCGATCGCCGCTTCAATCCGACCGCTGATCCTGGTCAGATCGGAAGAGATGTCGGTCGAGCCGGCCAGCTTCGCCATCCCGACAATCGTCGTGTCAATTCCATCGAAGAGGCTCTGTTCTTTTTCGGCCTTCGGGAGCGCGCTCTCTTCGAGCAGCCAGGAGGAGATCGCTGAGCCGGGAGCCGTTCGCGCCTGCCCGGCGCCCTGCGAACGCTGATGCGCCAGGCCGTCGCGCGCGATCTCACGATACGACTTGCCGGTTAACGGGTCGTAAGCGCCTACGTCAACCTTCAACGTCGAGAGCTCGTTTTCGCGCACACCGCGGTAGAGCTTTTTGGCCTGCCATGGCCGCAACCCCTCCTTGAGCTGTTCGGGGAATTGGTTCGGGTCGGCGGCGGCCTTGAACGCCTGGACCGCCACCAACCCGGCAGCCTGATGGTTGCCGTGCCCATCGCGAGGCTTGCCGTGAAACCGCGCGATGATGACGTCGGGCCGGTAAATTCGCACGGCATGGACAACGTCGCCAAGCGTGACGTCTTTGCCCCAATGTTCGATCGTCTCGTCCAACCGCTTTGAGAATCCGAAGTCGGTCACGCGCGTGAACATCTGGTCAACACCGTAATAACGCCCGGCGGCCAGCAACTCCTCAGTGCGCAGAATGCCCAGCGCGTCGTATAGCTCCGGCCCGACCAGATTCGCGCCACCTTCGCCCCGGCTGAGCGTAAGCAAGCCGACGCGAACACCCGCGGCGCGGCTCAGCCAGGTTAGCATCGCCCCGTCTTCATCGTCGGGGTGCGCGGTTAGATGGAGCGCTGTGGCGGTCGTGCGCAGCCGCAGTAACGAGCGCCACGCGGCGGCCGCGCCTCTATTTTCGGCCGGCTCCTGAACCTGGGCGCCCGTAGATGATGAGGGCGAGCTTGTGATCGCAAGGCAAATTATCAGCGCGAAGATCGTGGTTCTTCTCATTGTTTTCTCCTTCGGGCGGTGTCACAGAAATTTTGGGCGCCTTTTACGGTTTGGTCTTCCGCATAGCCAGGAAGGAGGCGCCGATGCCGAGCGCCGCAATGAGCAGCATCAATGCGATCAGGATCAAAATCGTCCCGCTGGCGCCGATGTTGTATTTTGCGAATCCTGGATCGAGGCTGATGAAGAGCGCCATGTAAAAAACGCCCGCCGTAAATGCCCAGCCGCTTGCCAACACGGCTATGCTTTGCCTGCTGACGGCCTGACTGCGAGTTTGGTAGAAGCCTGCAAGCAACCATACGACGCAGATGTAATCGACGATCCACATCGGCGCGAATTGCCAATTGCCCCAATTGATCACGGCTTCGCCGATTCCCAAACCCACGGCGAAGAGCAAGGCGGTGTAACGGCTGCACTGCAAGAACATGGACGTCCTCCGGTTTTAACCGATCTCCGACACCGCCACTGGCCGATTTTCTTTGAACGCCCGTGTCGCGGCGACAGCGACCCGCAGCGCGGCCACGCCGTCGGCGCATCTGATCGCAGGTTCTTTCTGTTTTTGAAGATGATCGATGAAGTTTTGCAGTTGGGCGACGTATGCCTCGCCGAACCGCTCCATAAACCACGGCACGGTGTCGTGAGTCACGCCGTCTTTGGTCATCACTACGATCGGCGTCTCGCGCAGATAACCGACTTTGACGGTGCCCTGAGTGCCCAGGACCTCGGTGCGGATGTCGTAGCCGTATACGCCGTTGCGCGTCAGGTCGATCACGCCCAGCGCGCCGCTCTCGAAGGTCAGGTTGACGACTGCGTTGTCTATGTCGCCGACCTCGTTGATTTCGGGATAAGCGAGCACGCCGCCGTTGGCGTATGCGCTCTTAACTTCGCCCATCATCCATCGCGCGATGTCGATGTCGTGAATCCCCATATCGATGATCAAGCCGCCGCTGTGATTCGGATCGAGGTATTCCAGGCTGGGCCGGAACGGGTCGCGCGACGACGCCTTGAAGACGACCGCCTTGCCGATCACGCCGTCTTCTATCTTTTGTTTTCCGGCGCGAAATCCGCGATCAAATCGGCGCATGAACCCCATGTGAAAGAAGACTCCGGTATCGTCAACAACTTTTTGTATCGCGCGCGCTTCGTCGAGCGAGATTGAAAGCGGCTTTTCACAGAAGATGGCAAGGCCAGCGCGCGCTGCGGCTGCGACAATGTCGTGATGTGTACTTGTCGGAGTGACGATGACGACGGCGTCAACCTGCTTGTCATCAATCAGGTCCTGATAGTTCGGATACCACTTCGCAACACCAAGCTCTCTGGCGACGGTTTCCGTGGCGGGGTTGGGGTCTGAAGCGGCGAGCAGGTTGGAGTTGGGTATTTGATAGGCCAGGTAACGCGCGTAAAGCGCGCCCAGCCGCCCGACGCCGATGAGTCCGACGTTGATTTTGGTCATGAGATGCGATTCTCCTCAAAAGAATATCGGGAGTGGGGAGTGGGGAGTAGGGAATGGGGAGTAACATCTTTGACTCCTATTCCCCACTCCCCATTCCCTATTCCCTACTCCCCGCTTTCTATTTCGGCGTGACGCCGAGGTTGTGATACAGGAAGGCGTAAGTGTCCGCCGTGATTTCGAGCTGTTTGGACGTGCTCGAAGCGCCGTGACCGGATTTGGTCTCGATGCGGATCAGCACGGGCGCCGGCCCGCGCTGTTTCTCCTGGATTGTAGCGGCGTATTTGAACGAATGCGCGGGGACCACGCGGTCGTCGTGGTCGGCGGTGGTGATTAGCGTCGCCGGGTATTTCGTCTCGCGGATGTTGTGCAGCGGCGAGTAGGCGTAAAGCGCCTTGAACTCGTCGGAGTTGTCCGACGAGCCGTAATCGGCGATCCAGTTCCAGCCGATGGTGAATTTGTGGAAGCGCAGCATGTCCATCACGCCTACGGCCGGCAGCGCCACTTTGAAAAGCTCAGGCCGCTGGTTCATCACCGCGCCGACCAGCAGCCCGCCGTTCGACCCGCCCTGAATCGCCAGTTTTTCCGACGACGTGTATTTATTGGCGATCAGCCATTCTGCGGCGGCGATGAAATCGTCGAAGACGTTCTGTTTTTTCAGCTTCATCCCGGCCTCGTGCCACTTCTCGCCGTATTCGCCGCCGCCGCGCAGGTTGGCGGAGGCGTAGACGAAGCCGTTTTCGAGCATCGCCACTCGCAGCGCGCTGAACGTCGGGGACAGCGTTACGTTGAACCCGCCATAGGCGTAGAGCAGCGTCGGGTTATTGCCGTCGAGCTTCAGGCCTTTCTTGTAAACCAGGAACATCGGCACACGCGCGCCGTCCTTGCTGTTATAGAAGACCTGCTTGGTTTCGTAATCGTCGGCCTTGTAGCCGGGGATTTCGACCGCGCGGTAGAGCGTGGATTTTTGGGTAGCGATGTCGTAGCGGAAGGTGGTAGGCGGGTAGTTCATTGAGGTGAAGCTGTAGAAGACGAACTTGTCGTCGTTATTGCCGCCGAAGCCGCCCGCCGTGCCGGGGCCGGGCAGTTTGACCTCTTTCTCCAGCTTCCCGTCGAGGCTGTAGACGTAAGCCCGCGTTGCCACGTCTTTCAAATAGGTGGCGAAGAGCTTGCCGCCCGCCGTGCCCGCGCCCTGCAGCGGTTCAGACTTTTCGGGCAGGACGTCCGACCATTTCCCGGCCTTAGGGTCGTACATGACGACCTTGCCGTTCGGGGCGTCCTTGTCCGCTTGTATCAGAAATTTGTCGCCGACGTTGTCAATCACGCCGAAAGAGTCATTGCCGATTTCGGCTACGATCGGTTTGAACGCCTTGTCGCCCGATTTAGTGTCGCGATAGAAGAGCGCGTTGCCTTTTTTGCCCGTCCCGCGATCCGACACAATGAGGATCGCGAACCGCTCGTCTTCGGTCGTCCCCACGCCGTGGAAGCGTTGCGGATGCGCGGGGTCTTGATAGATCGACTCGTCATCGGATTGCGCCGTCCCGACCTTATGAAAGTAGACCTGATGGTTTTCGTTTTTGGTCGAAAGCTCGCGGCCTTTTGGCGGCTCCGGGTAGCGGCTGTAATAAAAACCGTCGCCCTGCCAGGCGATCCCCGAAGCCTTCACCCAATTCAACGTGTCGGGCAAGACCTTGCGCGACGCGACCTCCATCACGTGATATTCCTGCCAGTCGGAGCCGCCGCGCGAGACGCCATAAGCCGCGTACTTGCCGTCTTTCGAAAGCGCGAACGCGCCGAGCCGAGTCGTGCCGTCCTCAGACCACGTGTTCGGATCGATCAACACCTCCGGCTTTCCCTCCAACCCCGTCTGAACGTACAGCACGCTCTGGTTCTGCAATCCGTCGTTCTTGGAGAAGAAATAGAGATCGCCTTTGCGGAATGGCGCGCTGATCTTCGGGTAATTGTAGAGTTGCTCCAACCGCCCCTTGATCTTCGCGCGGTAGGGAATCTTTTCCAGGTACGCGAAGGTCACTTTGTTCTGCTCCTCGACCCACCTGGCGGTCTCCTGGGAGTTGTCGTCTTCGAGCCAGCGGTATGGGTCGGCGACCGTGGTCCCGTGATAGGTGTCGGCCTGATCTACTTTTCTGGTCGTGGGGTATTGAATCGGCTGCTGCGCCGTCGCGGCGTATTGCGCTACGACCAGCGCAAACAGGGCTAGGGTCAGCGATGAAATAAAGGTCTTTTTCATATTTTCCTCCTCGAAAAAACATCGGGAGTGGGGAGTGGGGAATATGGAGTGGGGAAGAGAACACGCCTCTTCCCATTCCCCATTCCCTACTCCCCACTCCCCGCTCTCATTGTTTCTGAGTGTCTTTCTCCTTTGACAACCACGAGTCGCGCAGCGCCTTTTGCGCGTCGCTGGCGTTCTTCAACTCAGTGATCGTGTAATGGTCGAAGGTTTTGGCGGCGGCGGTCAGATTGAAGTTCATCATCCGCTCGCGGCGAAAGACAGTCAGCGTCACGCGCTGGCCCGCGCGCAGGTCGTTTAGAACGGTTTGCTGACCCTGGCGTTCAACGCCGTTGGACGCGTCAATCTTTTTGCCGTCGATCGCGACCAGTTCGTCGCCGGCGTTGACGCCGCCTTCATAAGCGGGCGACCCGGCGATGATATTGGCCGCGACGACGCGGTCTCCGTTGGCCCGAGTGCGAAGGCCGAGCGCGCCGGGTTTATCGGTCTTGCTGTTCGCATAGGGCGAGCCCGACCGGTAGCCTTTAGTCAACTGCAGCCCGGCTTTGTTGAAATGGGCGGCGAAATCGATCTCGTCGCTGGCCGCGACAAACCGGTTCCAGAAATTGGTCAGGTCAACGCCCGTGACCTTTTCAAACACGCCTTTCAGCTCGGCGTCGGTGAAGCCAGGTTTCGGCAGGCCGTGATTTTCAAGCAGCAGCCTCATCACGTCGTCGAGCGATTTCGCATTGCCGGTTAACGCGCGTATCTCGATGTCGAACGTCAGTCCGAGCAACTCGCCCTTGGTGTAATAGGACATCGCCGAGTTGACCGAATTTTCGTCGGGCCGGTAATGTTTGATCCAGGCGTCGAAGCTGGCCGACTCGGCCGATTGTTCGAACCTTCCCGGCGTCTGTTCGTAAGTGGCGATCGTGTCGGCAATGCTTCCCAGGTACTCGTTCACGCCGATCAGCCCGGCGCGGCGCAGCAACAGGTCGCCGTAATAGGAGGTGACGCCCTCGGAGACCCACAACCCTCGAGTGTAATTTTCGCGCTGGTAATCGAACGGCCCTAGCGCTGACGGGCGGATCCGTTTTACGTTCCAGTGATGAAAGTATTCGTGCGATTCAAGGCCCAGAAAGCTTTTGTAGCCGCGCTCGGATTTGAAGGCTTCGGGCCGCGTCATGCTGATATTGGAGTTCAGATGCTCCGTCCCGCCGCCTATGCCGGGCTGAACATGAATGATGAAGGTGTAATGATCGTAAGGCAGGCCGCCGAACATCTTCGCGCCCTCCTCGACGATCTTCGCCAGGTCATTCATCAGCCGTTTGTCGTCGAACTCGTACTGTCCCCAGATTGCCACGCGGTGCGGTTTGCCGCGGACGGCGAACTCCAGCAGCTTGTGCGCCCCGATTTCGGTAGGCGAATCGACCAGCCGGTCGTAATCCGCGGCGGTGTAATAGCCGTCCGGGTCGGGCTGAAGCGCGAGCGGCGTCGTGACGCGCCAGCCTTCGGGCGTGATGAATTTGATCCGATGCGGGCTGCCCGTCGCGCCGGGAACGTACATGAACAGCGAAGCGCCGTTGAAATAGGCGTGAGTCGCGTCCAGGTGGCTGGTTTGCGTCGCCAACTCGTTGGCGTACACGCGATAGCTGACGCGAATCGTCTTCTGATTGTCGGCGCCCGCCCCGGTCTCGATCCGCCACGTGGCCTTGTCCATCTTCCGCCACGGAAAAGTCCGCTCCGACCCGTCGCCGGCGTTGAAGTCCTGCACGTGGCGAGCGTATTCGCGCGCCAGATACGAGCCGGGCGTCCAGATGGGCAATGAAAGGTCCAGTTGCGGCGTCGTCACATTACCTATCGTTAAGCTGATCTCGTAAAGATGAGTGTGCGGTTGAGGGAAAGCCAATGTGTAACTCATCTCCAGCGGCTTTGGCGCGGACGCGGGTTGGGGGCCGGGCGAGGTCTTCGGTTTTGCTCTCTGCCCAAAGGCGATGGCGGTCAATGCGAGAACCGCCAAGATCACGACGGCCGCGCGCGCGGTCGTGGCAGACATGGGGATGCGGATCATTTGACGCTCCGGTACAGTACCGCGCGCGTAAGCAAGCGGCTG
>DATEMG010000769.1:0-4692 GCA_035275805.1 Blastocatellia bacterium | reverse complement strand
CGCTACCGCTCCCGGTACCGTACCGACGCGCGCTTTCCCGTAACGGCAATTGAAATCTGTCCTAAAAGCTCTGAGGAAGCTGAGAGGTAAATACTGAACGTAGACTTGCCAAAAGCCCTGGCGCATTTGGGCGCTCCCTACTCTCATGGTTTAGAGGGCGCCTTTAATTTTGTCTCCGCTCCAAGCGCCGCTTCTAACGCTTGTTTCAGGGTTTCATAAGTTTTGGCCGAAACCTGCTTGCCGTTGATGAAAAAGGCCGGAGTTGAATAAACGCCGACCTTCATACCGTCCTGCAGGTCACGCTGAACCTGATCGGCGAATTTGCCGGAGGCGAGCGCCTGGTCGAACATTTGTCGGTCTAGGCCCAATTGGCCCGCATACTTTTTGAGGTCTTCGACGGCGAGCGCCGTCTGGTTGCTGTACAGCAACGCCGCGTATTCCCAATACTTGCCCTGTTCGCGCGCCGCCTCGGCGGCTTCGGCCGCTTTGAACGCGTACGCATGTTTTGTCAGCGGGAAGTCGCGCGCCACCAGTCTCACCTTGTCGCCGAACTCTTTAAGTAACAGATCGACCACAGGTTGCAGGCTTGCGCAACTCGAACATTGATAATCAGTGAATTCGACGATCGTAACCGGCGCTGACGGATTACCCTTTACCGGCTGATCATCAATGTTGATAGGGTAAACGGGCGGCTCCGGCTCGGCGAGAAACAACTGGATCGCCGCCCTGCGGCGCATCTCAGCGGCAAACGCCTCTTCGGCCATGTTCTTTTCGCGTGACTGTAGGTAATTCGCCAGAGGTTCTTTCAGTTGCGCATAATCGCCTTTAAGGTTCGTCTTGTTAAGATCGTAAAAAGCGCGCAGTCGCTCTTCAGTTATCTTATTCGTCTTAGACGTTACTTCAGATTCAAGCAGCGCCGCGACCGTCATCGACCTTCGCTTCGCTTCCTGGTCGAGCAGAATGTCGTTGATCTTCACCTCAAGCCTTTTTTTCCGCAGGTCGTATGCCTGCTCCTGCGCTTTGAAGTTCAGCGGGCGGACGGCGTCTTCGATCTCTACCAATGTGATGCGCTCCGCGCCGACAACAGCGATGACGCGCATTCGATCAGAGGCGCCCGCGGGCGCGGCGTAGTCGGGAACCGACAGCTTGATCTGGGTCGCCGCGCGCAGCCGGTCGGCGAACGCTTTGGCGCCCTCTTGTTCGCGCTGATAGCGCAGATGCGCGATCACATCGTTCTTCGCGTCCGCGAATTCGCGCGCGGTTTGGTTCTTGTTCTTGTATTGGTTATAAAAGGCTTGCGCCTCGGCTTCCGTGGGCTCTTTGATCCTGGCGATCACTTCCTGCTCGATCAGCTTGATCGGCGTGGTTCCGCGACTGCGAGCTTCAAGTTCCAGCAGCTTGGAATTGATCTGAAGATCGAGTTCGCGCTGGCGGGCTTCGACGACCTGGCGTTTGAGCGCGTCCAACTCCTCTTTAATCTGTTCATCGATCTCCCGACCGCTGATCTTGACGCCATTGACAATGGCCAATACCTCAGGCGCCGCAAGACTGCAACCGCATTCCTCATCCTTTTTGCCAGGCGACCCTGAGTGAGAAGACGCGTCGGCCCCCCGCGCGATCGGGGGAGCTTTACTCCCTGCGTTCGGCGCGGGGCGTTCGGCGCCAGTTTGCGCCGTGGCGACGATCGCGCATGAAAAGACGACGGATAGAATCTTTACTTGTTTGTTCATATTGGCCTGCTATCTGTATAGAATTCGAGGAAGGAAAAGGAATTTAGTCATGGCTATAGCTCGGTCAAGTTCAATTCAACTTGATCCATTCGCTCGCCGGGGAGAACGACCTCTTCTCTAAATCGACAATGACAATGTAGGATCCCAAGGCCCCGATCCGCCGGTTGACGTTATAAGTGATCGGTGGCGTCAAGCCGGTGTTAAAGTCGTATAGCCTTTCTAAAGCGCCGATCAGCTTCTCGCGGCTTAAATCCTTGCCCGCCTGCTTCATTCCATGCGCGAGCAGTTTAGCCGCGCAATAGCTCGACAACTGTACCGCCAAATGCCTCGTTGGGAGTTTGTGTTTCTGAGCGAAGGCGCGATACTCCGCAAGCCCGGCTTCTGTTTGGTCGGACGGGAGCGTGGGAAACGAAAGAAGAACTTTCCCATTGAAATTCGAGGGGAGATCAAAAACGTCTCCGCCGGCCATCGAACCCGGGAGGACCACATAGAGCGACAATGCTGCCTTCTCAACCTCTTTCAGCAACGTTTTCTCTTCCGCGCCCAATCCGAACAGGAAGAGCGCTTCAGCGTTTTCCCGTCTCAACCTCTCTACGGTTCGCTCGGCGTCGAATTGGCCGCGCTCGTATCTGAGCGTCGCTACTGAAGAGCAGCCGGCTTTCTGGCATTGTTGTTCAATCGCTTCCATAATTTCGGCGTCGCGACCCTGCGAGTAGACGAGCGCCAACCGTCTGGCGCGCTTGGTCTCTACAAGGAAATTGGCGAGCGTCCTGGCCTGCTCCTTCAAACCTGAAAATAGATAGAAGACATGCCGGTTCAGCGGAAAGCCGGTCCGGGGAAAGAGTGTAAACGGCCCTACAAGAGGGGTCTCTGCGCTCTTCATCAGCGCAAACGCGTCGTCATCGGCCCCGGCGGTAAAGGCGCCGGCCAGGCAGAAAACCTGATCGTCTTCCACGAGGCGTTTGGCATGAGCGCCGATTGAAGAAGCGTCGGGGGCGTCGGCGACATGCAGTTCCAGTCGGCGGTTGTAGATCCCGCCCCCGTCGTTAATGTCGTTGAAGTAGCCTGTGATGACGGCCTTCGCCACCCCTCCTATCTCTGCCAGCGGCCCCGTCATGGGCAGCAATGTCCCTACTTTAATCGTCGTCTCCGTAATTCCAGGATCGAGATCATCCGTGAGCCGTTTGATATAGGCGATGAGATCGGCCAGGTCCTGGCGCGACATGCGGTATTTCGGCATTACGGCGGCCAGTTGGTTCCCCGCTGGGTCAACGCCTTCAGTGATCGCCCTCGCCAGCGAGAGTTCCGCATATGCTGGGCGCCTGCGCCCGCTCGCATAAGTGTGGCCGTAAGGTTTAGTCAGTTCTTCCCAGATGATGTTCGACGGGATCACGCCGCCTTCGGGTTTTCCGCCTCCGTCAAAACCGTGGCAGTTTGCGCATGCCATCAGACTGCCCGGCGCATCGTTGTCCCCGGCGCCCAGGAGCGCGGTGATCTCCCGCCCTGAAGGGCTCGTCCCCGTAAGGTATATCTGTTTGCCCCTTTTTTCCTGAGGCGTCAGCCCATCAGGCGGGGCGGCGAATGCGACGCTCAACAGCGCGATCATCGCGATCCAGAGACCGATTACGGATTTTCTACGTTCGATTTTCAGCATGAATGGATGGAATCGATCCTGACCGTGGCGCGGACTTAATCTGCGCCCCTACTTTTCGTTAAGGATTTCATTGACCAGTTTGATCAACTGGTCCGCTTTCGCCAGGCCCATTGCCTTCGTCCAGACCCCCTTGGGTTCATTGCCGATAATGACGATTGACGTGTGATCGTCTTTCACCTCGACGTAGTGGCCGACTTTGTATAGCGCCTGGTCGATGTTCTCCTTCTTACCGGTCAGGAGATGCCAACCCGGCTTGGCGCCGAGCTTTTCCGCGTACTCCTTGAGCCGCGACGGGGTGTCGGTCTCCGGATCGACGGAGAGCGAAATGAGGTGAACATCCTTACCTACCCGGTCTCCCAAAGCCTCTTGAATCCTGGTGAAATTTCGATTCATGGGCGGACAGATGCTTGAGCATGCGCTGAAAAAAGAGTTGATGACTACCACTTTGCCTTTTAGCAGATCGCTGTAGAAACGCAACTTCTCGCCATACTGGTTGATCAACTCCACGTCCGAGAAATATTTTTGCGCAGGCGAAGGCTCCTGTTGCGACTGAGCCGGCTGATGCGCCTGATGGCGCCCATGCCCCGATTCCTCCGGTTGGGCCTTGGCGCTCACAGTTTCGATGATACTCATCAATTTGGCCGGAGGGGCCAGTCCATAAGCGCGGGTCCATATCGACCTGGCGTCGTCGCCGATGAGGATCATCGGCGAATGATCCTCTATGCGCGCGGTGTATCCGTTCAAGGCTTTGAGCAGTTTGTCCATCTCCGCCTTCTCGCCGGTGACAAACGTCCACCCCTGTTTTGCCCCGAACTTTTCGCCCCAGGCGCGGAGACGTTCTGGAGTGTCGGTTACAGGGTCTACGGTGATTGATATGAGAAAAACGTCTTTTCCCAGACGATCGCCCAGCAGCTTTTGCGTTTTGGCGAACGTCGCTCCCAGCGGTGGGCAGATAGTCGTGCAGGTGGTGAAGATGAAATTGATGGCGACAGTCTTTCCTTTCACCAGATCGCTGTAGAAACTTATCTTCCGGCCCTGCTGATCGAGAAGCGACAGGTCGGGGATAGACAACTTCACAGTTTCTTCGCGCGTGGCTTTGTCCTGGGCGCCGGGTTGCTTGTGATGATCGTGGGTCTGTGTCGTTTGATCCTGTCGGGGCCGGGCGCCTGCGGAGCTGACGAAGGGCCCAAAGAGGAAGAGGCAGAACGCCGTCGCGCCCCACAGTAAGAGCGGGTGTCTAAATTGATGGGTTCGCGGCATAATTTTCGTTTTCATAATTGTCCGTCGGTCAGCGATTATTTTTTGACG
>DATEMG010000768.1:0-4426 GCA_035275805.1 Blastocatellia bacterium | reverse complement strand
GCTCCCGGTACCGTATCGCGCCGCAACCGGGGCGATTAGCGGCGCGTCGGGATTCAGCAGTGAGATGGCGCCGCAGAGGCGAAGAGAGCATACACTTGCGGCCTCCTGTATGTAATATTGATCAAGCTGCGACAGCCGCATCACGCATCGCGCCGGCGACAAACACGTAAACGGCCACCCATGCCTCTCTGACATCCGGCGTGAAGTTTGGCCCAAGCCCTTGCTCTAGGGTCCAGAGGAGCGCCTCCCCGACAGTATCGTAGTCGTGTTTATTGACGCCATAGTCGGCGTGGCGGCGACCCAACGCAGCGAGTGCGGGCTTGAGCGTTTCCGGGCGGTCAAGCCCTTTGACCGCCAGCCTAAGCATCTCCATCAGCTTACGCCCCTGCGCGTTCATTTCGCCCTTAAAAAGAGGCTGGAGCGTGGGATCGAGTTCGAACAAACGGCGATAGAACAATGCGGCGGCCGCATCCGCCATTGGCCAGACTTGCTCAAAGGTCGTTTGCACTAATTCCTTCTGAATCATATTCATAATCACTCTCCATGTTTGTGACGTACGGCGCCTCCGCGTCCCCGGCTTCGAGGCTGGCGGTCATTGCCCCTCTCCTACTTAAAGACGGTAACGGGAAGGCAAATTGCCTATTCAAAGAAAAAAAATGCGGACGTAAGACCACGCGTTCGAGCCACGCCAGATCGGGCCGATTGAGGTTTTGCCGGTGTGATCCTTCAAAGTGGGCGTCAATCTTGTTATCTTGTTGCCGAAAAAGGCTTGGCTATAGCGCATAATCGTTTGCTTATTAGACCGCAGGAGACCGCAATGGCCGTCGGGCAAAATGTTTTACGAAAAGAAGGATTCGAAAAGTTAACCGGCGCGGCGCGTTATGTCGACGACATCACGCTCGAAGGCATGCTTTTCGGCAAGACCGTTCGCAGTCGCATCCCACGAGGCCGGATCAAGGCTATCAACTTCGATCCGGATTACGATTGGTCGCGCGTGGTGATCGCCGATTACCGCGACATTCCAGGGGAAAACTATGTGGCGTTGATTGAAAACGATCAGCCGCTTCTCGCCGAGACCGAAATTCGTCATTGCGAAGAACCGATTCTACTGATCGCCGCCGAGAGCAAACATGAGGCCGAGATCGCCGCGAGACACGTCACCATTGAATACGAGGAAGCTCGTCCGCTGCTGACGATGGAAGAGGCGTTGAGCTGCGAGGATATCATTTACGGCTCGGACAATATCTTCAAAAGTTTTCTGATCGCGCGCGGCGACGTTGACGAAGGCTTCCGACAGGCCGATCACATAATCACTGGCGAGTATCGCGTGCCGCACCAGGAGCAGCTTTATATCGAAACCCAGGGAATGATTGCGATTCCAGGGGAAGATTCATTGACGTTGATGGGGTCGATGCAGTGCCCATACTACGTCCACAAATCGATAAAGCAACTTTTCAATTTGAGCGACGAGCAGGCGATCGTGATTCAGACGACCACTGGAGGCGGTTTCGGCGGCAAAGAGGAGTATCCGTCAGTGATCGCGGCGCATGCGGCTTTGCTGGCGCATAAGGCGCGGCGTCCCGTCAAGATGATTTACGATCGCGCGGAAGACATCGCCGCGACGCCGAAGCGCCATCCCGGAATCATTCGCCATCGCACGGGAGTGAGGAGCGACGGACGCCTTGTGGCGAACGAGATTGACATAGTGTTCGACGGTGGGGCTTATGCTACGCTGTCGTCAGTGGTGCTTTCTCGAGGGGCGATTCACTCGCCGGGGCCGTACAGATGCGACAACATCCGCGTCACTGCGCGCGCAGTCGCTACGAACACTCCGCCCAACGGGGCGTTTCGCGGATTCGGCGCCCCCCAGGTTACCTTCGCTTACGAAATGCAGATGGAAAAGATCGCCGCGGAACTCGGCCTGGATCCGCTCGAACTGCGCCGCGTCAACATGCTGCGAGAAGGCGATGTCACTGCGACGGGGCAGAGATTGAACTGGAGCGTAGGCTCGGAAGATGTATTGAGCGCTACTGTCGAAAATTCCGGCTACGTCGAGAAGAGGCGAAAGATCTCGCAATACAACAACGGACCGAAGCGTCGGGGCATCGGCCTTTCGTTCTTCTTTCACGGCGCCGGCTTCACAGGCAGCGGTGAAGCGAAGATGAAGGCTGAGGCCGGCCTAGAGATCACGCCGGAAGGGCGCGCGCGAGTTCTCACAGGCTCGACGGAAATCGGCCAGGGAACTCGCACGATCTTTTGTCAGATCGTGGCGGAGGAATTGGGCGTAGGTTATGACGATGTCGAGATCGAAGAGCCGGACACATCGCGCGTGCCCGACAGCGGCCCGACGGTGGCTTCTCGAACCTGCATGATCGTCGGTCGAGTCGTTCAGTTTGCGGCGCGCGAAGCGAAAGAGATATTGCTTCGGTTCGTCGCCGAGCGTTTTGGCGAGGCCGATGCGCAATTGATTGACGGCTGGTTCATTGCCGGCGGGAAGCGGCTTGCGAGTTTTGGCGAGATCGTCCGCGAGTACATCAAACTGTACGGCGAATTGCGCGCCTTTGCGCGTTACGCCAATCCGCCCGGCGTTGAGTGGGACGATGACACTTACACCGGCGACGCTTATCCTGTCTTCTCTTATGGGGCCGAGGTCGCCGAGGTCGAAGTCGATATGGATACTTACGAAGTGACGACGCTCAAAATCATCACCGCGCAGGACATCGGCCGCGCCATTCATCCGCTGATGGCCGCCGGGCAGATCGAAGGCGGAACACTGCAAGCGGTCGGCTACGGATTGCTCGAGGAACTGGTTTGGGAGCGCGGGCGCGTAGTGAACAACCGCCTGACAAATTACATCATCCCTACATCGCTCGACGCGCCTGAGATGGAGACGATCATAATTGAGAAGGAATATCCGCACGGACCTTTCGGCGCTAAGGGAGTAGGCGAATTGCCCATGGACGGAGCCGCT
Source organism: Blastocatellia bacterium (assembly GCA_035275805.1). GTDB lineage: Bacteria > Acidobacteriota > Blastocatellia > RBC074 > RBC074 > JAJVID01. Next base: position 1,455 of record DATEMG010000768.1, on the reverse strand, counting down.
CCCGCAATCGCCGCGGCGATATTCAACGCCACCGGCGCATTCATGCATGAAATCCCAATCACTCCCGAGCGGTTGATGACAGCGATAGAAAATATGTCCGCGACGCGAGCGATTGATAACCCCGATCGGCAATGAAGATAAATTTTGAGATAAATGGCGTCGTTCGTGAGATTGACGCGCCTCCGATGAAGCGACTTCTCGACGTGTTGCGAGAGGATCTGTGTTTGACCGGCGCGAAAGAAGGTTGTGGCGAAGGCGAGTGCGGGGCCTGCTCCGTGATCGTTGATGGCGAGGTCATCAATTCGTGTCTCGCCCCGATTTGCCAATTGCAGGGCGCAAATGTTCTCACAGTTGAAGGGCTGTCACGCGATGGCCGACTCGACCCATTGCAACAGGCGTTTTTGGAATGCGGCGCGGCGCAGTGCGGCATATGCACTCCAGGCATGCTAATCTCCGCCCGTTCTCTCCTCGACGTCAATCCGCGTCCGACGCGCGAAGAAATCAGGGCGGCGATTGCGGGAAATTTGTGCCGCTGTACGGGCTATATCAAGATCATTGACGCAATCGAACGAACCGCCACAGACCTATGATGTACTATCCCACAGTCGTTACGCCGACCAGCCTTGAAGAGGTCTACGAACTTCTCGCTGAACGCGGGCGCCGGGCGAAGATAATCGCTGGCGGCACGGACCTGATGGTTGCGCTTAATGCGAACTCGCTCGCCGCCAAAGAGTTCATCGATATCTGGCGTTTAAACGAGCTGCGCGGCATCGAGGATGAAGGCGAAACGATTCGCATCGGGGCGCTGACCACCTACACTCAACTGATACGATCTCCGCTGATTCAACTGAGCGTCCCGGCGTTGGTAGAAGCGTCACAAACCGTAGGCGCGATTCAAATTCAGAATCGCGGCACCATCGGCGGCAACATTGTCAACGCCTCCCCAGCAGGCGACAGTCTCCCTGTGTTGTCGGCTTTCGATGCGGATGTCGAGATCGGGAGTGTTCGAGGCGTCAGGAAAGTCAGTTTCAATAATTTTTACACGGGCTATCGTCAAACGGTGATGGAGCCTGATGAGATACTGCTTGCGGCGAGATTGCGGAAATTGATACCGAACGAGCGGTCTTTCTTTTTAAAAGTCGGTACTCGTCGCGCGCAGGCCATCTCTAAGGTCGTGATGGCGGTCAAAGTCCGAACGACAGGCGCTGAGGTCAATTCCATCAGCATCGCCCTGGGGAGCGTCGCTCCGGTAGTGGTACGCGCGTTTCGGACCGAGTCATTGCTGACAAACGCGATTCTCAACGCAACAATCATTGAGCAGGCAAGAAGTACGGTCTCCCAGGAGATCACCCCGATCACGGATGTGCGTTCAACGGAACATTATCGCCGCACTGTTACAGGTAATGCGCTTGCCAGAGTTCTCTGGCGTTTGATGTAAATGAAATCTGAGGAGCC
>DATEMG010000767.1:0-16723 GCA_035275805.1 Blastocatellia bacterium | reverse complement strand
GGGCTGGGGCTCCAAGCCCTGCCGGCTAAAGCCGGGACTCTAAACGCTGTCTCCCAACGTTTGCAGTTAAACTAGATATCGCCAGAAAAAAAACCGCTAAATACAAGAAAACTTAGTTTCCAGAGTGCTAACTCCCCATTTGATCGTCTTCATAAGGTTCAGATTCCGGAAAATGGAAAACGCTCTTGGTTTTCACTTGATCTGCAGGCGTTCCATCCCCTTGCCCTTGTAAAAGAGCGTGAACACGTACGCCGGTTCGTACGTGTCGCTCGAAGGATCGATCTCGATCATCTTCACTTCGACCCAGTCAATCCCCAATTCGCGCAGGCAGCCATTTATTTGTTTGATAGTTTCCTGTCGCAAGCCGACTTTGTATGGAAGTTCCGCCAGCGCGTCGCGGACGCCGAAATCCTGCAAACCGGGCCAGCCTCGGGCCGGCGTCGTGAGCATGATTTTCAGCAGGCGCATGAGGTTTTCCTCCGCGCCGTTTGAACGCGTCATCCTGCCGATCGAATCGATCCGCAAAGGGAAAGCAAGGTAGTCCATAAAGTCAGAAAGACGGGAGCCAGAAGACAGGGGCCAGAAGAATTAAGAGGACGCTTTCAGTCGGTACGGCGCTGTCTGCGGCCGTTGCGGATTCCTCTGTCTTCTGACTTCTGAATCCTGGCTTCTGACTTCCATCTTCCGTATCTTCTAAGTTAATTACCGAGAGTGATCTCCTGATAGTTCGCCTGGTTATGCACCGGCCTGAGTTCGATGTCGAGCACGTTGTTGTAAGTCGCGCCGGTGTCGCCGCCGATGTTCGAGACACGGAAGGAGCTGATCCAGGCTTTGCATTTGAAAGAGCAGATTACGTTTTGCTTCGAGTCGTCATCCCACAATTCTATCTTCATGTCCTTGATCTTCTCGCGTGTCGCAACATTGCTGAGGTCGAACAGTTTTTTAAGGGTTTGGAATTTGATGTTCTGGATGTCGTGAAGATCGATGCGACACTGCACTGTGGTGTTGAGGGTTTGCATCATCGGCATCCCCGAAGGATCTGCCGCCGTGTGCATTGCAAAAACGGCCTCCACCACATCAATCTTCTCACCATCAAACGTCAGGGTAGCTCTATTTTTAGCCATAACAATCCTCCATCATTTAAAGGCAATCGTTTTTAGTTTATAGACACGACCTAGAGGATTCGTCGAGATTTCGTAGATTCGGAAAAAATCTTGAAAAATCCTGTCAATCCTGTCCGAATTCACGTCTCAGACTCGCTGAGTTATTGATCACGGTCGAAGGAAGAAGAACAGCTGTTCCCACATCCATTCGAGCATCGATTTAACTTTCGCGCCTAGTCGCGCGCGAAAACTTTGATTCGGCGATTTCGCCTCAATGAGTTCAGGCGCCGGCGGCGGCGTTCGCGTGGCGCCGCCGATCATAACGCGTAACGGCGCCGGCGGTGTCAGTTTCCCGACCCGTCCGGCACCTCGCCAAGTGGCTTGAATTCCGGGACGTCGATCTTGACGCGGAAGACTTCAGCCGGCCCGGTCGGCATCACTTCGAGGTAGATGTCGCATACTCCCTGCATCCGCTTGTTGTAATCCTTATCCACAAACAGGCTGTAATCGAGTATAGTGCCCTGCGACTTCTGTTCTTCCAGCAGCCGCATAATGGGCTTCTCCACCTCTTCATCCATAAATTCGCGAGTAAGCACCTGCCCGGCTATTTCACGCAGGCGGGCGGAGACGGCGCGTTCCAAATACGCCAGTACGCGGTAGGCGGTGAAGAATTTGTAGACGCCGTATTTGTCGTCGGCGAGGCTGCGGCAGCCATAAAAACAGAGGTGGTTATCGGCGTCGCGGATGATCGGGATCACCTGCATCTCTTGCGAAAGCAGTTCCATCTGGCTGATCAAACACTCGACGCGCGCCTTTTCGACTCCTTTTATCCGCCCGAACTTCGAGCCGATCGGGCCTTGAACCACGCTGTCGCGCGCGCGATCGGTACGCGCAACAGCTCCGGCGAAGACCAGCGAGGCCGGCGCATAAAGATCATCGGCGTCTTCCGATTGTTTCTCGAACCAATGGGCGTCGCGCAGCTTGAGCGTCCCGACCATGACGACGTCGGACGCGGCCTGATCGTCCGGGCGTTTAAGGAACTCATAGCGCCCGCCGGGACGAAATTGATCTACAACCTTCTTGTACGACTCTTCATCAGCCAGATCGGTGATGAGCAGCATGCCCCATTTCCACGCCTCCTCTTCAAGCGCCTCACGAATCATCATCGGGATTTCGCCCGGCACGACCAGGTTGCAGATGTCGTCGCGGAAGTTGAAATTGTCGTTGCGGTTGGTGACGAAGCGTCGAACGGCCTCGAGGGTAGCGCTCTCGCGGTTGCGCATAGCCTGCGGGTCGGCGTTGTAGATGAAGAACTCGACTGGCTTGCGCTGCTTGCCGTCTGGGACGATCGAGTTTTCGAAGAAGAGCCAGATCTGCCGGTAACTGGATTCGAGCGGGCGAATCTCATCGAAGAGTTTCTCCATCACCTCGTCGCGCACTTCTTCAGCCTGATCGATCTGTCCCTGGAATTTTTTCAGAGTCTCGTCGTAGCTGTCCGCCTCCGTCAGCAACGATTCGAAGTCGGTCAGACGCGAAAGGAATTCATTCGCCGTTTCCGGCGTAAAAATAGTCTCTATGGCGGTCTTCTGTTCCCCCAACCGCGGATGAATGGCCACGAAGATTTCGTCCAGCACTTTGCGCACGGGCGCTTCCGCGTCGGCGAAGATTTCAGCGATGGTTGCGGTCTTTTCTTCCTGTTGTGCCATTATTCTCCGCCTTTCCGTGTTTGAGCGATCTTCTCCAACTCAGCGTGTAGACGGGCCAGCGCGGCGATTATCTGTTTGCGTTGAGCCGGGTTGGACCATGCGCGTTTGACCGATGGAAGCGACCAGCGATCCTTCATGCGATAGAGCAGATCAATTGCGTTCTTCAAATCCGCAATGTCGTTGCGTTGCCCTGGGATCCTCTTCTGGATATTTTCCGGGCTGAAATCCTTGAGGCTGCGAAATTCGAGATCGGCCACGAACTCTGTCGCCTCCGCGCCCGCCTGGGTTTCAAAATGTATTGAAGGCTTGAACTTCTCGAAGGCGTCATTGACGCTATCGACCCGCACGGCCTGTTCATCTTCGCTCTCGACTTCTTTACCCATTTGATCGAGCGTCACCGGAAGCACCACTAACGTCGTATCTGTTGGGACAGGGCGTACCGCAGGCGTGATACCTTTGCGGATAACTTCTATCTTAGGCATATTTTTCCACTCCTAAGGTTGGAGATGTTAATGTGATGATAACGTTTGTATATGCTTAATCTGAGCTACTAATCGTATGAGGAAAACGCTTGATGTTCATGTAGCGCCTGGTAACCTGCAAATCGGAGTAACGGAGGATAATGCTCATAATTTCCAATAAGTTGAAACGGCTGGATAGGCTGTGTATCCAGGCGGTGAGAGTCCAGGCAATCCCAAGAATTTCCGATCGCCGATTCCCGAATCAGCCTAAGGCGGCGAAGGGAGAACTTCAGCTTATTAGGGGGAACGCGCCAATGCTACCATTGATAATTAATCGGATCAATCGCAAATTACGTCTATTCTTCTGCGCCGGAAGTGGTTACTCCAATTTGATCACAACGCGAATCTCCAATCCCAATAACGACCGTTCCTGCAGACTCGACTCCAATTCTCTTTTAATAATGTCCACTTGCACTTCGGGAAGAACGAAAGCGTCGCGGTCAAGCGTAACCGTTACCCTCTGGACCCTGTGTAATCCATCAGTTCCTCGTTCGAGTACTGGCATGGCCTCCACCGCGCGGATCTTCGGTTCGAACGCCCTGGCCATCGCTTCCAGGTCGGGATAGGTGACCGGGCGTTCGCGCGAGAGCAGCATCTCGGTGAACCTTCGCCTGGTCTCCATCAAATCGGCGCCGTCATCCCCTCCCGCGGCGCCGGTCACATTTCTGATCTCCAACGTCCGCGGCGTCGCGCGATTGAGAAGCCCTTTGATCCCCCCGGCGCCGACATCGTTGCCCAGTTCGCCATTAGAAAGCAGCGCCCGGACATTGACATAGGAGTCCGCCTCTCCACGAAGCGTGCGAGCAGGCTCGATTTCGAGTCTGTTCTGGCGAATGCGATATCGCCCGGCGCCTTCATCGGCGGTCGGGTCGGTGTCGAGCAGATACGCCGCGCCGCGTTCGCCTTTTACCGAGAGCAGTTTGACGAGGCGCCGCGTCCGCCCGCCTCCCGTGGTCAACGGAACGATTGCGCCGTCGTTGGAAAAACTGATCGTCTGATTGAGCGCTTCAATATTCGAAGCCGTGGCGCAATGTAAAGCTACGCGAATCAAGTCCTCGGAGACGCTCGCCGCCTCTTTAGGCAACCCGATCCGCAGCCAGGCGCGCCACGTGTCAAACAGGTTCTTTTGCCCGGATTGCCCGGTTTGTTGAAATATCCTTCCCAGGGGCGCTTCCATCTTCACCGGAATCCGGGTCAGGAACCGCCGTTCACGCGGAATGTGCGGCAAGACGAAGACGCGACTGCCATAAAATCCTTCAGGCAGCGGGGCCTCCGCCTCAGGCTCGGCGCCTCCGACCAGCCATTCCAGTTTGCGCACGCCGCCGTTACCCGCGCGAGGGCGCATCAATCCTTCGGCTCGTATCCCCCCCTCGTTATCGATCAGGCACCAGACTTCGCGTTTCAGATAAGCTGCCAGGTCACGAGCCTCGGGCAATAATTCGAAATAGAACCCGTGCCGGCTCAGATGATCCGGATCATCGACGTCAATCGCAATGTAGATCGCCGGACTACTTCCCAACTCCGCGGGCGCGGCGTCAAACGAAGGCCGCGCGTCCTCCAGCTCTTTAGTCAGCTCCGTCCCGTGGTGTATACGCAACGCCCCGTCCTGGTAGATTGCAACCAGCGCTATCCTGGCGGCGGAGACGTCGAGGGGGGTATCGAGGGCGAAAGTCAGTTTCTCTCGCAACTTCGCCTCGCCGATCAATTCAGTCATCTCTTCGAAAGACTCGCGCCCGCTCGATAAACTGAATCTGATGACGGTCTGCGCCGATCGCGCCTGACGTTCCGGCATTCCCAACCCTGACATCAGCTCGTCGAGAATCGCCAGCGGGATGTTCTCGGCCGCCTGCTCGTAGACCTCGGCTATCTGCCCGGCGAATGAGCGGAGCAGGACGGCCAGGATCGGATCCGTCTCCTGCGTCGTGACGCCGTACTCTTTGAGCAGGCGTCGGAAGTCGTCTCGGAGTTTTTTATCTATTTCGGTTGGGCGCGGCGGTTGCCATTGCGACATAAATTTATACGCTGACGAAAAAATTTTGCGGCTTGATGCTTTGCTAGCTAAGTTGTTTTGTCAGGCATCGACTGGATCAGTACCGCGAGCGGTAGCGAGCGTGGCTTTGGCCAACGGCCACTCGCTACCGCTCGCAGTACTGATCCGGATAACGGAGTCTCCCTGGTCGTTCAATTTCCTCTCTTTTTATCGTACATGCGCGTCTCCTCGAATCCCTGTCTCGGCCTCGCCGGGCCACCGCCGCCTCCCGATTCGCCCGGGGCGGGCGGGGCCATTCTGGACTTCGGCCCGGACTGCGAAACGCCGCGTGACGGCGGCAATTTCGCCCCTCCACGGACAGGGATGTGTGGCAGCGGCGTTGACGGCCAGACGATTTTCGGGATTCCCCACCAGAGCCCGGCAAGAATCGCGAGCGCGATGGCAAACCTGAGCAGTAGCCACAACAACTCCTTCCACTGCTCGGGCGGCGGCTGCGGGGCGTCCGCGCTCTCAGTCGCCAGCCTCATTTCTTCCCGCTCCATTGCCCTGTCCGGCGCGCATCCGGCGGCCGCGCGGCAATTCCATGGAATGAAGCCCTGAAGTATTTTTTTGTCGAGCGTCTCGATCTGAACCTTGAAATTGAGCGATTTCAGATCGTGATAATCGCGGCGCCGGGTGAAGAACAGTATCCCGATCTGTTCATTCAGCGATTGTTTCGCCCCCGCGAGGAATCTGGCAAGCGACCTGGCGTCGTCAGCCTTGGAATACTGCTCCGTGTTCTCCTGCGGGAAGACCATTTTCTTCAGCGCGTCGGCGTCTATCGCGTCGCCGACGCCGATGGTGAAAGTTTGAATGTTGGTTTCGTAGAGCTTCTTGACAACGCTATCCAGATCATCCTTCCTCTGCAGCGCCTCCTGATCATCGCCCTCCCTGACGTCATTCTTTCCATCGGTCAGGATGACGAGCATGTATTGACGGTCTGTCTCCTTCTTCTTGAGCCTTTGCAGCCGGTTCAGCGCGAAGATGGTCGAGCTGTAAAGCGCCGTGTTTCCATCGCGTCGGGCCTGAAGACTGTCGATCTGCGCCTCCACGCCCTCTCGCGTCTCTGCGAAGACTGCGTTTTCGATTTTCGCCCTCACGTCGTGACTTTCGAAAGGCGCGATGGCGATCCGGTCGCCGGGGCGGAACTTTTCGACCAGAACGCGCGCCGCATCCTTCGCCGCCTCGATCCGCGCGCGCCCCCCCAGGCTGCCCGCGATCATGCTGCCGCTGAGATCGAACAACATCATCACATCCAACTTGCCCTCCGTCGCCCGGTTGGAGACTTTGAACGGGACGAATTCCCTGCCTTCGCGCATGAAGAGCGAGCTGGCTTCGCGAACTTTGATCCTTTTCTGCAATTCAGAGGCCGAATCGGGCAGTTTGACCTGCTCGGGGTTGGCGAATTTGAGTTCCGCGTGAAAATACGGCCGCGGGTCGTTCTCATCCAGCGCGAGCAATTCGACTCTCTCCGCCGGCCGAATGTCCTGCGCCTTTTCGGCCCGACCGCGACACCCGAAGCCGCAAACCGCGACGAGGCAAAGAATCAGCAATTTTGCCAGGCCGCTACCGCTCTCAGTGCTGTAAGTTCCAATCATTCAGGCCCTGCCTCCTTTCCCCGCAGTCAGCGTAATGGACGGGTGCGGTTCGATGTAGAAGCGGCGATCTCTAGAAATCAGGATGGCGTGCCGCGGTTCGACCAGGCTGTCGGGGACGTAAATTTGAAGCTCGGGAGAGAGCATCGTCGTCGATTGGCTCGCGCTCAGACGACCGATCACATACTTCTCCCCGCTATGGATCTCCCACTGCTTGCGGCTCTGCTTATACCGTTTCTGCGTCGCCGCGTCGCTGCTGTTGACGAACTCGAGCACGCCCTGGCGGGTGAGTATCGGGGCGAGGCTGATGAAGGTCGTGATGCCCAGTCCGGCCAGCGCCATCCCGATCGCCTGTGAATTGCCGCCCCCGATGAGGTTGGCCAGCAGCAAGTAGGCCAGGCCGCCGACCACGCCGCCGGCCATACCGCCCAGCAATCCGTTGAAGACGCGAGAGCGATTTACCCTCCACCAGCGAAAACTGATCCCGAATCCTATAAGCGCCCCCGCGATCAACCATGAGAGCACGTCAGCGGCGAAGCTGGCGTCGATCATCGCCGACCTGATAAACCGCGCGATCCACCCTCCGGCCGCCCCCGCGATGGCCCCGCAGACGACGCCGATCAATATCCATAGCGGGACGATCGCGTCTCCGAGTCTGCGGTCATTGACGCCGACGCTCAACCCGCCGATCAATGCGCCGAGCAGTGTGAAGGCGATCATATCGTAATACTCCACATCTATGGCGAGGGGGATCTGTAGCAACGACCATATGAACCAGCAGATGACCCCGGCCAGGGCGCCGATCAAAGCCATCTCCCAGATCGTCTGCTGAAAACTGCGCCCCTGCTGAACGCGCTGGATGAATGTCTTGCTCTGATCGATCCTCCGCTGCTGATCCTTGATATTGAACCGCAGCATCGTCCGGCCGAGAAGGATCTCGTCGCCTGTGCGAAGCTCGGTCCTTTCGGTGATCTCGTAGAGTTCGCCGTCGCGATTCAATTCGAGCGAGGGGCGTTTGATCGAGACCCGGATGACGTCATTCGGCCTGACGCCCTGTTCGGGCAACGTCATCGAGCTTTCCAGTTCCTTCCCTTCCCATCGACATGTGGGATTCCCAAGCCCCTCGCGCCAGCCCCTCAGAACATAGCCGTCCCGCTCCTCGAACTCGGCCAGGATGTCTCCCAGGAGATCATCCAGCGCCTCGTTCTCATCTATAGTTACCGTGCGATGAATCTCTCCATCTTGAGTGTCAAAATAAATCTGATATTTCGGCATATCATTATTTTTCTGCCTTATTTTTCAGTACACCGTTAACCAAGTTTTTAGCATTTGTCCGGGTCAGTACCGCGAGCGGTAGCGGCGGCTCCTTTTTCAACAGCCGCTCGCTACCGCTCGCGGTACTGACTCGTCGCCTTTCCGCCGACCGAAATGGCGCCTACAGCCCTTCTTCCCCCACCCTGGCTTGGGACGCGTGATAAATTTCCAGGGGCTGTGGCAGATCAGGGATCACCCAATCGCATCCGATGCAACGGCCATTCTCCATATCCCAGCAATGAATGCACATCGCGCGCGGGCAGTTCCCGCATTTCCGCAAGTCCCTTTCCTTCGCCTCGCGCCGACAGCGGATACAACGGCCGGCACGCTGTCGATTGCCCAATCGCTTGTCCCACCACTCCTGTTCTTCTATCGAAAGCAGGGGGGTCCTGGAACGATCACAGCTGACGCAGCGGAAGGAGTCCGCATTCCAGCAGTTGGGACAGGTCGAATTTCCGCAGCGCGGGCAGGGCTGTCGCGCGCCCCCCATCCTTCGACATATATGACAGCGCGGAGCGCGGTTGCGCAATCGCCGGACGACCACCGCGCCCCCGACGGCTACTCCGAGCGCGACAGCCCAGACCTCAATCATAACTGAATCAGTCAGGCCCGAGTCAGCCGGGCCGACCGGCGGGTGATCGCCAGGAAATTGTTTATACCTGCTCAATATCCCGCCCGAAGCGATCCCGATTCCGGCGGCGATCAAAGGGAGATAGAGATCCAGGGATGAGTAACTCTTAGTTCCGCGCAACCCCCACAGACCATACGCCAGTAAGCCCATTAAGGCTCCGCACACCAGGATGGCGCCGCCGTTCATCGTCAATCCGACAACGAACTGGATCACCCCGATAACCAACGCCACGATGATTGTGAGTAGAATCCGCACGCCCATGATCGAGAATTTAACGCAAAGACGAGGCTAGAGGCTAGAGGAAGAAATCGTAGTGGCGCCTTCTTGACAGCCGCGACGCGTTAAAATGAGAATTGACGCGTCAATTTCAGCTACAAGCGGGAGGCGCTACGGATGTTCAATCAACGTTTTCTTTACGCCTTTGCGCCTTTGCGCCTTTGCGAGAAATGGGCTCTTTATTCAGGCGGCGGTTCTCGCAAAGACGCAAAGACGCAAAGACGCCGAAGGAGGAACTCCTGCTATGGGGACACTTAATTCTCAATGACCATAAGGCGGACATAAAACATTCCGTTTTTTATATGCTCGGAAAAACCATCGGCAACTACCGGATCACAGGCGAATTGGCGCAGGGGGGGATGGGGTCGGTTTATCGCGGACGCCATCAGAGCCTGCCGCGCGAAGTGGTCGTCAAATCCATCCTGTTCTCCTCTTTCCCGCCTCAGGCGCAGGATCATCTTAAGGCGAGATTCGTTCGCGAGGCTTACATTCAAGCGCAGCTCGATCATCAGAACATCGTCCGCGTCTACGAATTCTTCGCCACCGCCGAAAATTACTATCTGGTGATGGAGTTCATCGACGGGATGAGCTTGCGGGACTTGATCAAAAGGCAGGGCGCGCTCGCCCCGGCGCACGCCGTTCCGCTCTTCAAACAGGCGCTCTCCGCGCTCGATTACGCGCACAACTTCAACTGTGTGGATGAATCGGGCGGACGTAACAGGGGCGTCATACATCGCGACATCAAACCGGCCAACATGCTGCTCGACGGGGCGGCGCGGTTGAAGATCACAGATTTCGGCATAGTCAAGCTGGCTGGCGAGCGCAGTCTGACGCGGACTGGATTCAATCCAGGCACGGTCGAATATATGTCGCCCGAACAGATTCGCGGCTTGGAGGTCGACGCGCGCTCCGACCTCTACAGCCTCGGCGTGACCTTCTACGAAGCGCTCACCGGGCGGTTGCCATTCCCTCCCTCGGACACCGGTTCGGAATACGAGACGCTCAGAAGCCACGTCGAACTTGCGGCGCCGCCGATCGCCGCGCTGAAGCCGGACGTTCCGGAAGCTATTGCCGCACTGGTCATGCGCTCGCTCCAGAAAGACCCCGGCGCGCGATTCCAATCGGCGGCGGAGTTTTTAGACGCGCTGCTCGATTGCGAGCGAAACGGCGCGTCGCCGGTCGCGCGCGCGACGTCCGAGCCGCAGGTCACTCATTCGATGACCGAGCCAATTTTGTATGACACCCGACCGGCGCCCCACGCGCCGCCGACAACAGTCCCGCAGCCGGCGGACACTCAGGTCATCGAAGCTGCGCCGACCGGCCATCTAGCGCCGCCGCCCGGACGGCAGCCGCGCCGATATGGGCTGCTGGTCACCGTGGCGTTCATTGCGTTGCTTGTCGTCGCCGGGGTCGCTTTCTTGTTTTTGAGAAAAAGCGACGCATCGCCTACCGCCCCAACAACCAGTTCAACAACCACCCCCGGCTCCACGCCAATCCCAGGCGCCGCGCAAGAAGACGAGCGATTGAAAAAGGCGCGAGAGGCGGAGGCCAATGAGCGCTACTACGATGCGATCATCCTATATGGCCAATATCTGGCGGAACACGCATTGGATACCGACCCGGGCGTCAAAGAAATCCAGACCCGCAAATCCAGGCTGGATGAGTTTTTTTCGCTGATCAATCTGGGTGAGTTTCAGACGACCACAAAGGATTACGCCGCAGCCGAGCGCAGTTACACCGAGGCGCTCAAGCTTCGCCCCGACTCGAAGTTGGCGCAGGCCGGATTGAAGAAAGCCCAATCTCAACGTGGGCGAACTTACTAAAAGAACGATTGCAATCAGGCGCATCATTGACGGCGGCGGAGCGCTAAATTGTTGAATCGAATGTTCTGGAAGACGGACTTTGTGAAAGCTTTGTTGACAATATTCAATTTGGCGTTTATAAACCAGCGTTAGACGTATTGAACTCTAGTTAACTCGAAGCTCTCAAAGTGTGAACTTGATGGCTTCATATATGTAGAAAGAAGATCATGAGACGACACGAAAGACATAGACGTTTACCTGTGGCGTCGCTTCTCATAAGTAGCGGCTCTTTATCGGATTCCTCTTCTCGCTTCTCTACCGCCTGCTTCATTTCCCTCCAGACCACCTGCTCCTGTTGTTGTTGTTGTCGCTAATTCCTCGGGCGACGCGGCTTTGGCCACAACAAAGCTTCCGCTGATTTCCCTTACAAAATAACTCCGAATGTTGCGCAAGAGTTGCGCCCTGTTGGGTCGCGCGTAACTGATGAATAGGACTTATAGGACTTATAAGCCCTATCTGTCCTATAAGTCCTATAAGGGACTTTCCGTAATAGGAGTACTGTCATGAAATTTGAGATCGCCGATTGGAGATTTGAAGTCACGTGGGACGGGTTGCTCTGCCAGCCCATCGAACGCGGGCGGGCAAAGGACGCGAAGAAATCCGCCGCCCGGTCCAACGGACGCGAAGGCCGCCGCGAGCGAGCGGGCGAATCGAACCGTCACGCGCTCGGACTCGCAGTTCAACCTTTCGACAAACAACCACACCGAAAAGGAGCCACGAAATGAGTCTGATTGAACCCCATGGCGGGAGACTGATCGACCGTGAAGCGCGCGGGGCCGAGCGCGAATCGCTGCTGCGCGCGTCGGCGCACATGCCCGAGCTGACACTCAATGCGCGCGAGGAGGCCGACCTGGAATTGATCGCCCAGGGAGCGCTCTCGCCGCTCGAAGGCTTTATGGGTGAGGCCGATTACGTTCTGGTGCGCGACCAACGACGGCTTGCCAACGGCTTTGTCTGGACAATTCCCGTGACGCTGTCGGCGACCGAAGAAGAGCGGGGGAAGCTGAAGGTCGGCGACGACGTCGCGCTGCGTTCGCGCGACGGGCGGCTGCTGGCCGTGTTGCATCTGGCTGAAATCTTCAAGTACGACAAGCAGCTCGAAGCCGAGCGCGTCTACCTGACGGCGGAAGAAAAGCATCCCGGAGTGAAGGCGCTTTACCAGCAGGGCAATTATCTGCTCGGCGGTCACGTCAGCGTGGTCGAACGTCATCGCCGCCACGAGTTCGCGCCCTATCGCTACTCGCCCCAGGAGTTGCGCGCCTTGTTCGCCGAACGAGGATGGCGGAGCGTCGTCGCGTTCCAGACGCGCAATCCCGTCCACCGCGCCCACGAATACATCCAGAAATGCGCGCTTGAAACCGTAGACGGCTTGCTGCTCCACCCGATCGTAGGCGAGACGAAATCCGACGACATCCCGGCGACGGTCCGTCTGCGCGCCTACGAAGTGATCATCGAGCACTACTACCCGCAATCTCGAACGCAGCTCGCCGTGCTGCCGGCTGCGATGCGCTACGCCGGGCCGCGAGAAGCGATCTTCCACGCCATCATCCGTCAGAACTACGGCTGCTCGCACTTCATCGTCGGGCGCGATCACGCGGGCGTCGGCAATTACTACGGCACTTACGACGCGCAGCTCATCTTCGGCCATTTCGAGCCGGGCGAGTTGAAGATCGCGCCGATGTTCTTCGACAACACGTTTTTCTGCCGCAAATGCGACGGGATGGCGTCGCTAAAGACGTGCCCGCACGACCAGTCGCACCACGTCAGCCTGAGCGGTACGCGCGTGCGAGAGATGCTCTCGCACGGCGAGATCCCGCCGGTCGAATTCACGCGTCCCGAAGTCGCGCAGGTTCTGATCGAAGGGCTGCGCGGGTTGAGCGCGGCTGCTTGATTGCGGATTGCGGATTGCGGATTGCGGATTGATAAAACTTTCAATCTCGATTTCGCGTCCTCAGTTGAACAGGATCCGCAATCCGCAATCCGCAATTCACAATTCACGGGCGGCGTAGCCAAGTGGTAAGGCGAAGGTCTGCAAAACCTTTATACGTCGGTTCGATTCCGGCCGCCGCCTCCAAACTTACGATAAGGGAGAAGGTTCGTGACACAAGGGTTCACATTATGGTTTACAGGGCTGTCGGGCGCAGGCAAAACGACGCTCACAAACGCGCTCGTCCCGCAACTGCGCTCTCGCGGCGTCAAGATTGAAGTTCTCGACGGCGATGAGGTGCGCACAAACCTGAGCAAAGGGCTCGGGTTCTCCAAGGAAGACCGCGACGCCAACATCCGGCGCATCGGCTACGTCAGCCGGCTGCTGGCGCGCAACGGCGTGGGAGTGATCGCGGCGGCCATCTCGCCTTACCGCGAGATACGTGACGAGGTGCGTGTATCGATCGAGGCCGACGGCGCGGTCTTCGTGGAGGTTTTCGTCAAAGCCTCGATCGACGCGCTCGTCGCGCGCGATGTGAAGGGACTATACAAAAAGGCCCTGGCCGGCGAGATCAAACAGTTCACAGGCGTCTCGGATCCTTACGAAGAGCCGCTCGAACCGGAACTGGTGGTCGAGACCGACCGCGAAACGGTGGAAGAGAGTGCGGCGAAGATTCTGGCCAGGCTCGAGGAATTGAATCTGATCGCCTCCGCGCGGCAGTCGAGCGACGCGGCGGAGAGCGCAAAGGCGGCGTTATGAAACACAATCAAAACCGATCCGGCAAGGTTTATCTGGTCGGCGCGGGGCCGGGCGATCCGGGCCTGCTAACGCTGAAGGCGCGCGACCTGATCGCCGAAGCCGACTGCGTGATCTACGACTACCTGGTCAACCCGGAAATTCTCAAACACGCGCACGCCGGCGCCGAATTGATCTACGTCGGCAAGCGCGGGCTCGAGAGTTCGCAGCAACTGTGGACGCAGGCGGAGATCAACCGTCTGCTCGTCGCGAAGGCCAATGAACATTCGGTCATCGTGCGTCTGAAGGGCGGCGACCCGTTCATTTTCGGACGTGGAGGCGAGGAAGCCGAGGCGCTGGTCGAGGCCGGAATCGAATGGGAAGTTGTTCCCGGGGTTTCGGCCGGCTCGTCGGTCGCCGCATACGCCGGCATTCCGATCACGCATCGTGGCTTGAGCAGTTCGGTGACTTTCGTCACAGGCCACGAAGACATGGCGAAATCGCAATCGGCGATCCGCTGGAGCCACCTGGCGAAGGGCGCCGACACACTGGTCTTCTTTATGGGCATTGCGCGGGTCGCGGAAATCGCCGATCAATTGATCTCGAACGGGCGCGACGCCGATACGCCGGTGGCGGTCATCTGTTGGGGAACCTACGACCGTCAGGAGACGGTCGTCTCGAATCTGTCCGAGGTCGCAGCGGCGGTCAAACGCGGGAAGATCACGGCGCCCGCGCTCATCGTCGTCGGCGAGGTTGTCCGGCTGCGCGAACGGTTGCAGTGGTTCGAAGAGATTCGGCTCGCGAATTACGGCGCGCCTAACCCGTTCTTCGAGGCGCTGGCGAGCTAAATCAGAGGATCGAGTATAAAAGATAGAATATCGCGGACAATCTATTTTAGATCCTCGATCTTCCGTCCTCTATCTTCGGTTCAAGTGATGCGCTATTACCCTATCTATCTCGATCTCAAAGGGCGCGACGTTTTGGTCGTCGGTGGCGGCGCGGTCGCCGAAGGCAAGGCGATGCAGCTCCTCGAAGCGGGCGCCCGCGTGACCCTCGTCAGCCCGGAGTTGACCGAAGCGCTGCGAGCGGCTGCCGACCGCGCAGAGATCACTTATCTCGGCGGCTCTTTCGCCGAGGGAGATTTGAACGGCATGTTTCTGGTCATCAGCGCGACTGACGACCGGAAAGTGAACGAGAAGGTCGCAAAAGCGGCCATGGAACGCGGGGCGCTTTGCAATGTCGTCGATCAACCCATTCTGTGCAATTTCATTACGCCCGCGCTGGTCACACGCGGCGAGCTGCAGATCAGCGTTTCGACGGGAGGCGGCAGCCCGACTCTCGCACAGCGGGTCAAACGCGAAGTCGCGGCGCTGATCGGAGAAGAGTACGGCGTCCTGCTGGAAATCGCCTCTGAGATGCGCGCCGAGGCTAAAGACCGCGTCGCCGATTTCGAACGGCGCAAAGAAATGTTGCGCGCATTCGTCGAATCCGACGCGCTCGACCTGATTCGCGCGGGCAGGCTCGACGAAGCTCGCGCCCTGGCGCGCCGATTTTTGCGAGATGTCGAATGAGACTTATTAGTCTTAGAGGTCGTATCCAGAGAGAGGAACAATGAGTCAAGCCCAAACGGAGCTTTCGGAATTTGAAATCAAACAACTCTCCCGGCGTTTTGAAACCGCAGCGGTCGAAGAGATTCTGGAATGGGCGGCCGAAAGGTTTTCGCCGCGACTGGCGATGACGTCCAACTTCGGCGCCGAGGGAGTTGTCGTGATTGACCACCTGGCGCGTGTCGCGCCACGGACGCCGATCATCTATTTGGAGACCGGATTCCAATTCGCCGAGACCGATCATTTGAAAGAGCGGTTGCGCGCGCGCTACGGGCCGATCATCATCGAGCGCCGCGCCGCGTTGAGCGTCGAAGAGCAAAACCGGATTTACGGCGAGCGCCTTTACGAACGCGACCCCGACCTCTGCTGCCGCATCCGCAAGGTCGAGCCGCTGGCCGAAGCCCTCAGAGGCTATGACGCCTGGATTGCGGCGCTCAGGCGAGATCAATCGCCGACGCGCGCCAACATCGGCGTCGTCGAATGGAACGCGCGACACGGCCTGGTCAAGATCAACCCGCTGGCAACCTGGACGCGCCGGCAGGTTTGGGATTACATCGTGACTCACGAACTGCCTTATAACCCGCTCTACGACGACGGCTACACGAGCATCGGCTGCGTCCCCTGCACTCGCCGGGTGGTAGTCGGGGCGCACGAGCGCAGCGGAAGATGGGACGGGGAAAAGAAACTGGAATGCGGAATCCATCTTTAATGCCTGGGAGCGCAGGCATCCTTGCCTGCCATGCCTTTGAATCTGAGGCATTTAAAAGAAATAAACGCGCTGTGCAGTCAGGCCAGATCAGGATTATAAATGGGCGAGTAGAAAATGAATGATCGAGTTGCAAAGCGAGCAGGCAAGGATGCCTGCGCTCCCAGGTGGTTCAATCCGTCCTGACACGCGCCACGATCAGGTCACGGACTTGTTCGATCAATTCCCCGACGTTCTCCATTGTGTATGCTTTCGAACTGACTGGCGGCAGGACTTCCAGGTAAACATCGCCCGGTATGACGCGCTTTTCGCCTTTGCGCATAACCAGCCTTGTGTCGTTAACCACGACGGGGACGACCGGAACCCCCGCCTCGACGGCCATATAGAACACGCCCTTTTTGAACTCCTTCACCCGCCCATCGCCTGTGCGCGTCCCTTCGGGAAAGGCCATGAGTGAATGTCCGCGCCGCAGCTCGTCAGCGCCGCGCCTCGCGCTTTGTATCGCGCGCTCGCGGTTGCTGCGGTCAATTGGAACGACATGCGCGAGCGGGAACCCCTGCTTCATTATAGGAATGCTGAACAGCTCGATCTTCGCGATGGCGCCGACGTTGTGGCCCAGGTAGGAGAAGAGCAGCGGCGGATCGAGATTGCTCTGGTGGTTGGCGATGAAGGCGTAAGCCTGATCTCGGTCGAGATGTTCAAGCCCGGAAA
>DATEMG010000766.1:0-9191 GCA_035275805.1 Blastocatellia bacterium | reverse complement strand
GCAGTAGAGACTCGTTGAACTTCTCCAGCGCCTTCTGCGTCTCCCCCAGTAAGTTATAGATCAGGCCGATGTTGTTGAGTGTGACGGATTCCCCTCTGCGGTCACCCACCGCCCGCCTGATCGTTAGAGATTCGTTGAACTTCTTCAGCGCCTTCCCGATCTCCCCAAGTGATCGATACATATTGCCTATGTTGTTGAGTGTGACAGCCTCCCCGTTGCGGTCACCCACCGCCCGCGTGAGCAGTAGAGACTCGTTGAACTTCTCCAGCGCCTTCTGCGTCTCCCCCCGTGTGTCATAGGCCGAGCCGATGTTGCTTAGCGTGATGGCCTCCCCTCTGCGGTCACCCACTGCCCGCCTGATCGGCAAAGATTCGTTGTACTTCTCCAGCGCCTTCCGCGTCTCTCCCAGGTACTGATAGACCAGGCCGATGTTGTTGAGTGTGATAGCCTCCCCGTTGCTGTTACCCACCGCCCGCCAGATCGGCAGAGATTCGTTGTACTTCTCCAGCGCCTTCTGCATCTCCCCCTGGTACTGATAGACCGCGCCGATGTTGTTGAGCGTGACAGCCTCCCCGTAGCGGTCACCCTCCGCCCGCGAGATCGGCAGAGATTCGTTGTACTTCTCCAGCGCTTTCTGCGTCTCTCCCAGTGAGTCATAGATGCCGCCGATGTTGGAAAGTGTTTCAGCCTCCCCTCTGCGGGCGCCTGCTCTTCGATACAGATCCAACGCCTCATGATACTTCTCGATGCTCTTTCTTTTGTCCTCTGTCGTTCCATTCTCTAGACGCTGTGCTTCTCGAAAGACGGTCTCTCCGGCAACTCGATGCTTATCCTCGGCGGTCGCCGCCCTAAGTTCTTTTACCTTGATCTCATAACGCCCCATTTGGGCTGTCTTCACAGCGGAACGCACCTCGACTATGTACGCGCCGGCCGCCTCCGCGATCGCGGAGATGGTCTCTGACCCAGCGGTCGTATGTTCGCTGTCGGCATCGTCGATTTTCTTACCATTGGGCGTATATAGCGCCACCAGCGTGTCTATTCCTCGCTGACTGATAGCTATATGTAAGTGCTGGCCAGAGGTCATGGTGACCTTGTAGAAGTGCGAGCGACCGCCGGAAAGCTCTCGTTCGATAGGCTTGCCCGGTTCCAGCAACCGGCTCTCCTCGACGCTTTGCGCCGCCCCGCGCTTATCATCGCTTGACTGCTGCGGCGAACCCTGCGGCGCCCATGCGGCAGCCGGCGCCTCGATCCAGAAGAGCAGGTTGACCATCAATAACGACACGGCGGATAGTGGCGCCACCCGCCTCCGCGAAGTTGAGATCGGTATAATCTGATTGAGCACAGCGATACCTCCATTGAAATTCTTTTTCCACCTTCGTCTTCAATAAATCGCGCAGTTTTGACGTTCGCTCAATGCCACATGATATGCGACAAAAGCTTACATATCTTGGTGTAACCTCTCAGATTAATAGCTAAGGCAACACGAAGTTGCAATTTCGGTTGGGAACCTTGATTTTAGAATTTTGGCGGATTTTGTGCGAATCGCGCCCCTCGCCCAACATCATTCCGCCCCAGAATCATCGAAAGTGCGGGAGAGCCTTTGAAATTGGCTTTCGATGTTCGGTCGATAAATCCTACCTTACGTTTAACTACTGCGGCGCCTTATAGGATACACTTTGCCGGTTTGGTCTGGCCCTGCCGCACTTATAAGTAATACCACAGAAATTTACAGTCTCATAAATCGAGTTGCATGCAAATGCGATTCGCCATTGGCAATCCTGCGCTTTCCTCAGCGCGCCGAACTGCCTGCAATGCCGGATTGAGCGTAGCCACATCAAGGGTGCGAAAACCTAATCGGGCATAGTAAGGGCCATTCCATGGCACATCGCTAAATGTCGTCAGAGTCAGCGCTGTTGCGCCCCTTGTCCGCGCCCAGTCAGCGATTGCCTCGATGAGCCGACGTCCTAATCCCTGGCGCGCATAATCGGGATGCACATCAATCTCGTGCAGATGGACCGATTCATCAAGTACATGCGCGATAGCAAAGCCTATGGGGTGATCTTGTTCATCGGCTAGAACCCATACGTAATCGTGGTCTAGATCAAGATGCGCGGATGCAAGATCAGCATCGACCATAGCTGGATAAGGCGTGGCCAGAAATTGCGCCGCGGCTTCCCGCTCAATGGCCGGGAGATAGATAAGGTCACTTGGACGAGCGCATCGGATGGAATGCATAGTGAAGATGTTGAATGAAGCCGGCTACTGGCAAGCGGATTCACGCAGTTCCTGTTCGCCTGAGGCAATCGCGCGAGCGGCTTCCGCGCGCGACCAATTCCAGCGGCGCCATCCGGTGCTTCCGGCGATCGGCCGGCTGTGTAATATCTGCGAAGCCAGCGCGCAACGTTGCGAACTTTTCAGCCTCGGCAGCGAAGAGATCAGTTCCGGCACGGCGTCCGCGCTCAAAGAAGCGGCGTATGCGGCGTCGAAGTCGCGTCCGGCTATCGCATGCTCGACGTTCATGCGCGCTATCAGCCTGTCAGGATTGACGGCGAGCAAAGCGCCGATTGCAAGAAATCCCGCCACAACTGCGCCGAAAGTAAATCGTTCGCGCCGGCCTCTCAACACAGTAAATGCGAACCAGATAAAGACCGCAGCAAGCCACTCCATAAAAACCGTCGTATAGATACGTAATTCCGTCAGACCGTATTCGCGTTGATATAGCCGCATGCGCTGCAAGGCGGAAACCATCATTACGAACAGCAAAGCGATCTGCGTTCCGGCCAGAATGCGGAAGACGCGCTCGTCTCGCGCTTTCTCCTTGCGCAACAACCAGTGCGCCGCCAGCAAAAGCGGCAATACCAGCGCGGCGACGCCGACAAGCTCAAAAAAACCGCTGCGCGCATATTCGGCGTAGGTCAGCCCGGCGACAGCCTGAATGCGCGCCGCGCCTCCGAAGAAATACCGAAATTGCACGACGACGAAGCTCAGAAACAGAACATCCAGCAGGCCGAGAATAATCACTGTCTCCGTGACGCCGAGCCACAAAAACTCCGGTCGGTTCGTGTTGACGGCCTTCAACTCTTTGCCGGTCACAACCCCTCGCAAATACCCCGCGACCGCCCAGGCGATGATCGCCGTCACCAGGCAATGAACGACGATGCTTTCGACGTCCCAATCGAAAAAGCGAAGTATCAGGTCCGAAAAAAAAGCGTCGGCGGAAGCCAGCAGTCCGCCAAAGATCAACAGCAGCGGAAAGGCGATTGCCAGCCCCTTGGCGACCGGGGCCAGGTGTTTAGCCCACCCGTCGCGCGGAATCTCTTTCCACTCGATTTCGCCGCCGATCAGACGGCCCGCGCCCGTCAGAGCATCATAAAGAGAGATCAAAACGCCGAGCGCGTAATCTGTCACTCCCGCGGCCAGGAGCTTTCCCGCCCGAGATCGCATCAAAATCATCGCCAGCGTGATGACGATCCCGATCAGGCTCAGCGCCTTCAACACAGGCGAATCCCGCCACGCGATCGCGGCGGCGAAGAATAATAACGGGATCACGAGCCGGCGGCTCCCGGCGTCAAGATCGACTCGATTCAAAATCAAGACGCCTGCGGCCAAAGCGGCCAAAGCCGCAATCCATACGATCAGGTTCACCCCCCACGGCATAGCGCGCAGCAGCCCGTCACCCAACGCGCCGGCCGCCAACGCCGCCGCCAGTATTGAAAAACCCAGTCTTGTCTTGTCTGTCATTTAGGTCTCGCTTTGAAATGATCGCATTGGTTGAATGGCCAACGCTGGCTTTCTCGCGGCCGAATGTTTGCCGAAGCCTGATAGGATTGTTTCCAGCGCCAGCAGCATACTCCCCGCGCGTTTGGCTCGAATAACCCAATCCCACAGCGGCTCGAATTTCTTCCATCCTCCAGCGTAACCGACGTGGCGCAACCGCCCGAGGAAGTCGTCCTTACTCCACGCGCCCCTGAAGATCGATCCCCAGCGGTAGAAATCGCGATAAGCGCGCCAGTAACCGGCTTCCAGGCTCTTCGCCGACAACCTGGCCGGGCGGAAAACGACGTGGCGGGTGTCGAATAAATCCCAATCGTCGCTGTTTATGCGCCCCTGGGCGGCCATTCGCTGATACAGGGCCGTGCCCGGATAAGGCGTGAGGATATGGAAGGTCGACGTCTCGATCCCTTGACTGATCGCCCATTCGACCGTGCGAGCGAAGACCGATTCGTCATCGTCATCCATGCCGAAAACGAAACTGCCGTTGACCATCACGCCTAAACTATGCAACCGCTTGACGGCCTCGGTGTAATCGCGGTTCAGGTTCTGATACTTATGTTGTTCGCGCAGGTTCGTTGGGTTGAGCGTTTCAAAACCTACGAACAGGCTTCGCAGCCCGCATTCGACAGCTTTCTCCAAAAGGTTGGGCGCGAGTACCGATTTGACCGTGCCCGCCGCCTGCCACAACCGCCCCATACCTTTCATCCCGTCAAACAACGCCGCGGCGAACCTGGGGTTCCCGAATAAATGGTCGTCAAGGAAATATAGATGGCGCCCGGGCAGACGTTCGATCTCCCGAAGCGCGTCATCCACAGTCTGCGTGTAGAAAGATCTGCCGCCCTCAAAAAACGCCTCCTTGTAACAGAAATCGCAGGTGTGCGGGCATCCGCGCGAGACCACGATCGAATTCGGCACGAGGTAAAGATGGCGCTTGATCAGATCGCGGCGAATCTTCGGCAGGCCGTCCAGCGTGCGGATCGCCGAGCGATAGAGCTTTCCGGGCCGCCCCGCGCGAAAGTCTCGAAGGAAAACCGGCCATGTGTCTTCGCCCGGCCCCAGGAAGATGGTGTCGGCATGCCCGGCGGCCTCTTCGGGCAATGACGTGACATGCAAGCCTCCCAGGCAAACGTGCGCGCCACGGCGGCGGTAATGATCGGCGATTTCGTAGGAGCGTTTCGCGGAAGTGATGTAAACCTGAATGACGACCAGATCAGGCTCGTCGTCAAGGTCAAGGGTTTCAACGTGCTCGTCCTGCAGACGGACGTCGTCATCATCGTTGAGGTACCCGGCCAGAGTGGCAAGCCCCAGCGGCGGAAACAGGGAATATTTGATCGGACGCCAGAAGGGGCCTTTGGCTTCGGTCAGCGCCGGCAAGATCATTTTGACTTTCATCGGGACGCCTCCTACGCGACTTTTTGAATTTACGGCTGCGCTACGGCGCGCTGTGTTAAGTAGTCCGTTGTATAAACTACTTTGTGATGCAAAGTCATTATCCATAAATGCGCGCTTAAGGCAAGAGGCTTGTATGGGTCCGCGAGTCTATTCGTAC
This sequence comes from Blastocatellia bacterium, assembly GCA_035275805.1. GTDB lineage: Bacteria > Acidobacteriota > Blastocatellia > RBC074 > RBC074 > JAJVID01. The sequence continues at coordinate 3,868 of DATEMG010000766.1, read as the reverse complement.
CTAAGACACTCGATGGGATCGAGGTTGGCGGCCTTCTTCGCAGGCCAGACGCCGAATACCAGTCCGACCAGGATCGAGACGGCCATCCCGCTGGCGACGGCCCAGAGCGGAACCGAGGCCGGGAGTTGGGGCAGGAAGAACATGATCACGTAACTGACCACGAAGGCGAGGATCACGCCGAGGACTCCGCCGAGGGAGGTCAGCGTCATGGCTTCGAACAGGAACTGGCGGACGATGTCGCGTTTGCGGGCGCCGATGGCTTTGCGGACGCCGATTTCGCGGGTGCGCTCGGTCACGCTGACGAGCATGATGTTCATTACGCCGATGCCGCCTACCAACAGTCCCACGGCCGAGATGGCGATCGCGAACAGGCCGACGCCGGCAGTGATTCCGTCGAACTGTTCGATAATTTTGTCGGCCGTGGAGAGGGAAAAATTGTTCGGATCGTTGTATTTCACGCCGCGCTGGCGGCGCAGGATTTGCTCGACCTGATCAAGTCCGTCGCGCAGCATGTCGGTTCTTGCCTTGATGTTCAGCATCATTTCCCTGCTGATCGGCGAAAGTTTGCGGCCGGTCTCGAAGGGGATGAAGATCGCGTTGTCCTCTTCGCTCTCGCCGAAGAAGCTGTTCTTGCGTTTCTCGAGCACGCCGATGATCTCAAACGGTCGACCGAGCAGTTCGACTTGTTCGCCGACCACGGTGGCCTGATGCGGGAAGATCGATTCGACGACGTTGACGCCGATGACCATCACGTCGCGGCGATGCAGGTCGTCAACCTCCGAGATGAAGCGCCCCTGCTGCAGCGATACGTTGGTGACTCCGGCGTAACTCGCCGAAACGCCCTGCAGAGAGCCTTCTTTGTAAGCCCGCCCGCGGCTTTTGATCGTGCGGTCTAACCGCCACAGGAAGAGGACGCTGGCCACGTCTTCGACCGCGCTGGCCTGCTGGCGGATCGCTTCGGCGTCTTCGGGGTTGAGAGGTTTGCGCATGTATTCGCTGCGGTCGCGGCCGCCGATCGTCGGGCCGGTGGACAGGTGGAAAGCGTAGATGTTGTTCGTGCCGTACTCTTCGACCATAGAGACGATTCGGCCGCGCAGGCCGGTCAGGATCGAGGCGACGGCGATCACGACCGTGACCCCGATGACGATGCCGAGCACGGTAAGGAAGCTGCGGAGCTTGTTCGCGCGAACCATGCCGAGCGCCATGGCGATGGTTTCGGTTGGAATGATTGATCGAAGTTTCATATCAGTTTTTGTTCAACGCCACAATCGGATCGAGCCGCGACGCCTTATACGCCGGATAGATGCCTGCGATCAGCCCGATTCCTCCCGACACCCCAAGCGACAACAGAACATAGCCGATTGTGATCGTCATCGGGACCGGCGTAGACACTCGCACGACCCATGAAATCCCCGCCGCTAGCAGAAGCCCGAGAGCGCCCCCCACGGCGGCGAGAAATGAAGACTCGATAAGGAATTGAACCAATATCTGTCGGCGCTTTGCGCCGACCGCTTTGCGAAGCCCGATTTCGAAAGTTCGCTCCGTCACGCTGACGAGCATGATGTTCATCACGACGATGCCGCCGACGATCAGCGACAACAACGTGACCGGTGTGACCACGAGCGCGATCGCTCCGGTGAATTGGTCGATCTGCCCCTTCAGGTCGCCTGTGTTGATCACGCCGAAGGTGTCGTCTTCTTCGCCGATCAGCTTGTGGCGGTTGCGCATCACCATTCTCGCCTCTTCGATGGTAGAGGGGAGCGTTTCGACGCTGTCGGCCTTGCCGTGCAGTTGCAGGCTCTGGCGGCGGCCGAAGAGACGTCCGAAAGTCATTAGCGGAATGTAGAGATGGTTGTCTTGGGACTGCCCCATGAACGAGCCGCGCTTCTCCTCCATTCCGATCACGGTCATCGGCGTACCCTGGATCTTGAGCGTCTGGCCGATCGGGTCGAGGCCCTCGAAGAGTTTTTCTCTCACATCCGCCCCGATCACGCATACCAGCGCGGCGTGTTCGACCTCGTGCGGGGCGATGAAGCGGCCCTCAGCGATATTCTTATCCTCGATGATGACCATATTTGCCGTCACTCCCTGGACGCGGGTGAAGAAGGTTTCATGGCCGTTATGTTTGAGGTTAACGCTGGCATTGAGCTGCGCGCCGATCTCAAGACAGGATTTGCAGCGATCGCGCAGCCATTCGTAATCTTCGATGTAGAGCCGCTTGTTGCGGCGCTGCATGCGTTCCCATTGCTCCTCGGTAACCCGTCCCTGACTGGCGAAGCGGGCTATCATAAAGTGGTTGATGCCAAGCATCTTCGAAACGGCCGTCACGACGTAGGTGTTGAAGCCGCTGATGGAGGCGCCCACGATCACCACCGACGCGACGCCGATGATGATCCCGATCAAGGTTAGAAACGTGCGCAGCTTGTGCGCGAAAATGGATTGCAGCGCGATCTTCGCGGCGTCGGCGTAAAATGAATAGAGGTGTTTCATAGGCGCAGTCCCATATGTATAAACGGTTCTTGCCTGAAAGGATTAACAGCTTGCTCGATTTTTTTCTGAATACAGGTACAGTACCGCGCGCGTTAGCAAGCGGTCGCGTTTGATCTAACGACGGGGGCGACGGCGGAGTTTCAGACTTTTGGATAAAGGCTGTTAGCCACCGCAGAGCACAGAGAGCATAGAGAACAATCAAGGGATTCATTATTTCTCTGCGCTCTCTGCGCTCTCTATGGCTATTTCACTCTGATCATCCAGCTTCGATTAGTCATCTGTTCGGCGCCGATTTCGACGTCGAGGAATTTGCGGATAATCTCGATGTTGGTCGTCGTGTGGCGTGACGGCGGGACGGTGGTGAACGATCCGCCCCGCGCCAGCGCAATCGGCAGCAGCAACTGATCGGCTAGATGTTCCCCCACTGCCACGTCGCTCGCCAGGTAGCGTCGCGCAGCGATCACGGCCTGATCCGCCACGGCTTCCGCCGCGACGCCGCGCTCGCCGAAGCCAGTGAAGACCTCCGTCAGGTTTTCGCTCTGGATTTCGAGCGTGATGACGTTGCCGGGACCGGGGGAGTTCGCGGTCGATTCCGCCTTCAGCCATTCCTGCGGCCACGAGAGTTTTCTGTGAACGACGCTAAGTTCACGCTCGGCGATGTTGCGCGGCAGGTGGGCCGCCAGCGCGGTCGCGCGACGGTTGAGTATCTTGCCGCGCTCATTCAACTCGATCGGCTCGAGCGTCTTCGCGGGCCTGACGACGATCTCGAAGCGGCCGCCGCCAGCCGGGTAGAAGCCGTATCGCTCAAGCCTGGCTTCAATCCGAGCGCCCATTCGTTCGAGCAAGGGGAGGAAGGCCTTCGCCAAAAAATCGAAGGGCGGCGCGAACGGATTATGCGTCCCGCCTTCGAGCGTCAGCCGCGTCTGCCAGTTTTCATCGTCGGAAATCAGCAGCGCGGGCAAGACTGTTTGCAGGACAAGCGTAGCGCTGCCCGCCGTCCCGACCGCGAACTGGTAATCGCCCTGCGCGACGCGGCCGGGCGCGAATGTGAGCTGCGTCGAACCGATGTTCGCGCCGGTCACTTCGGCCTGGCCGATCTTCGTCGCCGCCTTCACGGCCGTCAGGTGTTGTCGCAGTAGTCCCGGATTCTTGCGCCCGGCGCGAATCTTTTCGATCCGGAAGGGCTGGCCGGTGAAAAGCGAAAGCCCCAGCGCTGTGCGTAGAATCTGGCCGCCGCCTTCTCCGAACGAACCGTCAATCGAAATCATTTGGCTCCTACCCAGGTCAGTTTAAGCAGTGAGACGCCTTGTCGCGGAAGGTCGAATTTCAGATACTCGTTGCTTTGCTAACTAAGTTGTTTTGTATTGCATCGACTGGA
>DATEMG010000765.1:0-7034 GCA_035275805.1 Blastocatellia bacterium | reverse complement strand
GGCTTTAGCCGGCAGAGCTGAGGCTCCAAGCCCTGCCGGCTAAAGCCGGGACTCTAAACACTGTCTCCCAACGTTTGTAGTTAAACTGGATATCGCCAGAAAAAAAATGCTAAACACAAGAAAACTTAGTTTACAGACTAATTATGGGTAATCGTCGGCTAGTCTTGTTCTTTCGAGTGGTTTCGTTTTGCATTCCGGCTACCGTTTTGCTCCGTTGGGGCGGCGAATGCGCTCCCACTTCTACCTATGCAAGAGCGCGGGCTTCAGCGTCCACGCCTGCAATCGCGCCAGTTCGATGATCTTCGGCGCGTGGAATCCTTCGGGAAAGATCACCCAGCCCCACAACCGCGGCGAATCTTCGGCGACGTAACGATCGGCCGTGAAATTGCCTTGCCGCAATGTGATGGCGCCCGGCTGGTCATTCGCATTTTTCCGGCCTTCTATCACCGCGCCGAGCGTCGCCAGATAGTCTTGTGGCGATACGCTGCTGGCGCCTATCCAGATTTCATCTGGCATCCGCCCGTGCGCGCGGCAGAACTGCGAGACTTGACGGACGGCGTCGTAAAACTCCCCCCGTTTTACCCCAGTCAATTTGCCGCCGCCCGCGGCCGGCGAAAACTGATGAGCCGGGCCGTGGACCGGATTCAGCTTTAACGGCTTTTTTTCTTTGTTGACGAATGAGAGATAAGCTTCGGAAAGCAGCGAGAAACTGTCGGCCGACGAAAGCGTGAAGTCGCTCATCTTCAGAAACGTGATCTCCTTCTGAACGGACTGCGCGATAGTCATTATCTCATCGGGCATGAAGTTATGTGTCATCGCGCCGTCGGCATAGAGCTTCGTCAATTCGGTAGCGGTGACAAAACGCGCGCCGGGTTGCTCCCTGATGAACTTCACGTACTGCTCAAAATCGTTGAACGCAGCCTCTGTCTCGGTCGCCGGTCTAGTCCCTGGAAGTTTCCATTCGCTGCGAGGAGGATTAGCCCCATGTCGGAAATTGACCCCGTCCCAGAACTCCGTGTGAACCCACTCACAGGGGTGATAGTAGATGCTGATCACGCCTCCGCCATTCGCGAGCAGCTTGTCATAGGCCGCTTGAAACTTCGCCTTGCCTTCGGTCAGGCTCCCTCCGCCCTTAAGCTCCATCCGCGCGACATTCGAGCGCATTTTGAAGACGTTCAGCATCCCGCCGTAATAGAACGGCTGGTCGTCAATGCCGACGTGGCTGCCTTCGTCCAGATACATTCCAACGCCCATCCGCTTCAGCGCCGGGTAGGTCTGTGAAGCCCATGCCGCCCCGGGCTGGCCGTAACAACTCGGCGTGACGCCGAAGATTCTTTCGATGTCACGCACGCCCTGGACTTCGCGTCGATAAAACTCGGCGGCGCCGTCTTCCCAGCCGGTGTGTTGCAAATAGACGGCGATGGTCGGTTGCTGGCTGTGGGTGTCGGAGTGATAGCCGATCTCGTGTTTCTTGAGCGCCGCGATTACGTCCTTGCGCCCTCGCCGTTCCAGCGTCCGAGCCTTCTCGCCCACTACTTTGAACGTCGCGCGAACTCCGAGCCGAGTGAGCGTTTCGGCCAGACGTTTCGCCGCGTCATCACTCTGAGGAAGTACGTAATCTTCGGTGTCGAACCAGAGCGTGACATAGACCGGGGCGGGCGTTTGAGCGATGGCTGGATGAGCAGCGATTGTAAAAAGGGCCAGAGTGGACAGCGTCAATATTAGTCCTGCAGAGAAGGGCATATAGGGTTCCTCTACCGGGAAATCATTTATTCCGTTTCAATCAAGTGATAGTTATGTCGCGATTTGGCGCCCGGCGTCACTACATACATTCTAAACTGATTCCGGAGAATCTGTCCCATTGTCGGTTATGTATCCTCTTTTCGCTGAGCGCGGTGATTGTACCACCGCAGGGCGGGCGCGTTAACCGCGCCCTAGAAACAGGTCCGCGCTACTTGTGATCAATGGACGCTGGTAAGTTGTCTCGCATACCGCTTTGCATTGACGATGCGGCTGGGGCGATGTAGCTTTTGAGTCTCTTTTCATCATCCAGATCACACTTTGCGATCATCAGGAGACGCCGATGAGCCCAGAATAAATTCAATCGGGCGCACGGCGTTAAAATCCTGCCAGTCGTGGATGGGAACTGTTTCGTTTCGAGCGGCTGTGTGAATCCGATGCTGGCGATTCCGCGCTGGCGATACGGGCGAGCGATTATTTGATCGGGCAATATGCGCGCGGCGAGATTTGATCCGGAGGCCGGCGGACTAACTAAATGAGACAACCGTTGTTGTAATCCACAATGGTCAAAAATCTAAAAACATTTGTCATTCTTCTTTCTATCGCCGCCGCCTGCCAGTTTGTCATTACGTCCGGCGTGGCGTCGGAACAATCCGCATCGAGGCTAACCATTGACTTTGCGCGGGACGTGCGACCCATCTTTGAGCAGAACTGTTTTGGGTGTCACGGCGCCGAGCGCGCGATGTCGCAACTGCGGCTGGACGTGAAACGGCTGGCGATGAAGGGTGGACAGTCCGGCGCGGTCGTCATACTCGGCGACAGCAAGGCTTCGCTCCTGATGCGGCGCGTCCTTGGCCTCGGCGGCGAACAACAGATGCCGCTTGGGAAGGAGCCGCTGAAACCGGAACAGATCGAGATCCTCCGCCGCTGGATTGACGAGGGCGCCGTCTGGCCGGAAGGGGAGAGCGGGAAGACAGGAGAGCGAGAGATCGAATTGCCGAAGCATTGGGCCTATGTGAAGCCAGTTCGCCCTCAGCTTCCGTCCGTCAAAGATTCAAAGTGGGTTCGCAATCCGATAGACAGGTTCATCCTCAGCCGGCTGGAGAAAGAAGGCTTGCGGCCTTCGCCCGAAGCCGACAAATCCACGTTGATCCGCCGCTTGAGTCTGGATCTGACCGGCCTGCCGCCGACGCTCGAGGAGATTGATGACTTCCTCGCGGACGCTTCGCCGCGCGCCTACGAAAACCTGGTAGAGCGGTTGCTCGCGTCGCCGCAATACGGCGAGCGCTGGGGCCGCTGGTGGCTGGATGCGGCGCGCTACGCCGACACCAACGGTTTTGAGAAAGATCGCGACCGTTCGATCTGGCCGTATCGCGACTGTGTGATCAACGCTTTCAACGCCGACAAGCCTTTCGATCAATTCATGATTGAACAGATCGCGGGAGACCTGCTGCCCGACGCCACGCTCGATCAGCGCATCGCCACGGGCTTTTTGCGTAATTCGATGCTCAACGAAGAAGGAGCGGTTGACCCCGAACAGTTTCGCGTCGAAGGATTGATTGATCGCGTGGACGCCATCGGCAAAGCGTTTCTGGGCATGACCCTCAACTGCGCGCAGTGCCACGATCACAAATTCGACCCGATCAAACATGACGAGTATTACAGGTTCTATGCCTTTCTGAATCAGGACGAAGAACCCGAAATCGAAGTCCCGACCGAAGCCGAAAAGAAGAAGCGCGCCGGCATTCTGGCCGGCGTCGCAAAAATCGAAGACGAACTGCTCGCCAAAAAACCGGACCTGCCGCAATCCATGGCCGAATGGGAACTGAAAGCGCGCGAGGATCAGGTTGATTGGACTGTGCTGGAGAACGCCGACGTGATAGGAACCAACGGCGTCAAGTTCGAGGAACTGTTGGATCGTTCGTTCATCCCGCGCGGCGATAACCCGCCGACGGTGGTTTACTACATAAAAGCCAAAACGGATTTGAAGAACATCACGGGATTCCGGCTGGAACTGCTGACCGACCACACGCTTCCTCGCGGCGGCCCGGGGCGTTCGACGCTGGGAATGGCGCTGCTGTCTGAATTCACCGTCGAAGCCGCGCCAGCCGCGCAGCCGGACAAGTGGAAGAGGCTCACCATCAGCGGCGCGACGGCGGATTACGCCGCCGACAATTCGATCAGACTGGCGATCGACGGAAACCCAAAAACGTCATGGAGCATTGACGCCGGCCCTGGCTTGCGCAATCAGGAGCGCCGCGCGGTCTTCACGCCGCAATCGCCAGTCGCCGGTTACGACGGCGGCGTGTTGCTGAAGTTTTCGCTCGAGCAAAAAGAGTTCGGCGGCGGAGCGGCGGAGCGTTTTGAAGCGCCGAACATAGGGCGGTTCCGCATCTCGCTCACCACCGCGCCCCAGCCCAAGGCCGACCCGCTGCCGCCAAACGCGCGGCGTATCCTTTCTATTCCCGCGGGCCAACGCACGGCGGAGCAGCGCCGCGAGGTTTTCCGCTACTACCGCACGACCGTTCCTGAATTTGCCGAGGCGAACAAGGTCGCGACCGATTTGATGAGGCGATGGCCTTACGCGGCGACGACGCTGGTGGTGACGCCGCGCCCGGTTCCTCGCGAAACGCGTGTTTTCAAGCGAGGCGATTGGAAGCGTCCGGGCGAAGCCGTCACGCCCGGCACGCCGTCCTTCCTCCATCCCTTTCCGTCCGATGCGCCCCGCAATCGGCTCGGATTGGCCAGGTGGATCGTGGATAAGAACAATCCGTTGACCGCGCGCGTGATTGTCAATCGCGTCTGGCAGCAGTATTTCGGGCAGGGCCTGGTCGTCTCGCCGGAAGATTTCGGCATGCGATGCGAAACTCCGTCACATCCTGAACTGCTCGACTGGCTGGCGGCGGAATTCAGAGACGGAGCGATAGACCGCGATTCGCAATGGAGTTTGAAGCGCATTCACAAACTGATTGTGATGAGCGCGACTTACCGCCAATCGTCAACGATCAAGCCGGAATCGCTGCAAGCCGATCCGACCAACCGGTTGCTGGCGCGCGCGCCGCGTTTGCGCGTCGAGGCCGAAGTCGTCCGCGACATTGCGCTGAGAGCGAGCGGGCTGCTCCGCCTGAAGATCGGCGGGCCCAGCGTTTATCCGCCGATCCCCGACGGCGCCATGGCCGTCAGCTTCCGCAGCCGCAGCGTCTGGGAAACGAGCAAGGGCGAAGACAAGTACAGGCGCGGGATGTATACGTTCTGGAAACGTAGCGTGCCTTACCCTTCAATGTCCGTCTTCGACGCGCCGAACGCTGACATGTCCTGTACGCGGCGCACGCGCTCCAATTCGCCGCTGCAAGCGCTCACCACGCTGAACGACGCCGCGTTTATGGAGGCCGCGCAATCGCTTGCGCTCCGCGTGTGGAAGGAAGGAGGGGCTGACGAGCGCGCGAAGATGATTTATGGATTCCGACTTTGCACGGGACGGCGGCCGGATGAATACGAATTGAACCGTTTGTTGGCGCTGTTGCGGAAACAGCGGGAGAGATTCGCCGGCGACACTGCGGCGGCGGTTTATGTTTCGTCGCCCGATTTGAACAACCTGCCGTCCGGCGTTGACCTGCACAAGCTCGCGCCGTGGACGATAGTCGCGCGCGTGCTGTTGAATTTGGACGAAACGATCACGAGGCAGTAAGCGAGATTGCGGATTGCGGATTACTGGAGACCTGACAATGAATCACGAGAATGAGATCAAAACTGAAGCGAAGAAGAGGGTGACGCGCCGTCATTTTTTCAAAGACTGCGGCATCGGACTCGGCTCGATGGCGTTCGCTTCGTTGCTCGGCGAAGCAGCGTCAGCTAATCCGCAATCATCCACAAGCAAGGGCCGCAATCCGCAATCGGCTAGTCCACTTGCGCCGAAGAATCCGCACTTCGCGCCGAAGGCCAAGCGCGTGATTTACCTTTTTCAAGCCGGCGCGCCGTCGCAGCTCGAGATGTTCGATTACAAGCCGGGACTGGCGAAATACAACGGCAAACCCTGCCCGCCGGAGTTGCTGAAAGGGCAGACCCTGGCGTTCATCAAGCCGGACGCGGCGTTATTCGCGACTGAATTCAAATTCGCCAAACACGGGCAGTCCGGCGCGGAGATGTCCGAAGCCTTGGCGCATCTGCCAAAAGTCGCCGACCAGATCACGATTATCAAATCAATGATGACCGACGCCATCAATCACGCCCCGGCGCAGATTTTCATGCAAACCGGGAGCATGCAGTTCGGGCGACCGAGTTTCGGTTCGTGGGTGACATACGGCCTGGGTTCGGAGGCGCGGGATTTACCGGCGTTCGTTGTCTTGTCCTCCGCCGGCGGCACCAGCGGCGGTTCCAGTTTGTGGGGCAGCGGCTTTCTGCCGTCAGTCTATCAAGGCGTGGCGTTCCGCCGAAGCGGAGACCCGATTCTGTCGCTAGCCAACCCGCGCGGCGTCTCGCGCGAAATGCAACGCGATTCGCTCGACGCTCTCAAAGATTTGAACGAACACCTGATGGGACGCGCTGGCGACGCCGAAATCGCCACGCGTATTAATTCGTTCGAGATGGCCTATCGCATGCAGGAGAGCGCGCCGGAATTGATGGACTTGAGCAAGGAAACAAAATCGACATTGGAACTCTACGGCGCGGAGCCGGGCAAGAACACTTACGCCAACAATTGCCTGCTGGCGCGGCGGCTGGTCGAACGAGGCGTGCGCTTCGTTCAGCTCTATCACGAGGCTTGGGATCATCACGGCCAGGTGCATAAAGGCGTCAAGGAGCAGTGCAAAGAAACAGATCAGGCCAATACGGCGCTGCTGTTGGATTTGAAACAGCGCGGCTTGCTGGACGACACGATCGTCATTTGGGGCGGCGAATTCGGGCGCACGCCGATGGTGCAGGGCGAACCGGACGGCAGCAACGCGCTGGGACGCGACCATCACAATAAAGCCTTCACGATGTGGCTCGCGGGGGGAGGCTTCAAGCCGGGGATCACGATCGGCGAAACCGATGAACTGGGCTTCAACGTGGCGCAGGATCCGGTTCACGTTCACGACCTGCATGCGACGATCCTTCACCTCCTGGGCTTCGATCACACGAAACTGATTTACCGTTTTCAGGGGCGCGACTTCCGGTTGACTGATGTCCATGGAGTGGTTGTGGACAAAGCGCTGGCCTGATCGAATTTATATTGGTTTGCAATTGTAAGTTAAGCATAAATGAGCGCGAAGCTTTGGAGTGCGGCGGCTTTGACGCCGCTTTCCCATTCCATGATC
>DATEMG010000764.1:0-10981 GCA_035275805.1 Blastocatellia bacterium | reverse complement strand
CGCTCGCTACCGCTCGCGGTACTGATCCGTACTTTCATCTCAGTATGCCGTACATTGATTTGCAATGTTGCACTTAATATTCTAAGACCATTAGTCTGTCCGTTCCTCATTTATACGACGGACAGACTAATGGTCTTAGAGCATTAACCCTAATTACAGGACGTGAGATCCCACAGGCTTGCCCCGTGGATACTCACGATCGTCGCTACAGTAGCCGCCAGCGTGAAACTGACTTAGAAAATAATCTTCAACCCGAACTGCATTTGCCGCGGGTCATTCGCCGAGGCGATCTGCCCGAAGTTCTGCGGAGCGTTGGCGATCGCTGCAGGGTAGTTGAAGTTCGCATGGTTGAACGCGTTGAAAAGTTCCGTGCGGAACTGAATCCTGAAACGCTCGGTCACGTTGAAATTCCGGCTCAGGGCGAAGTCAAAGTTTTGGAACCCTGGCCCGATGATGATGTTGCGCCCCGCGGTTCCGAATGAACCGACCCCTTGCGTTTGAAATGCGGCCTTATTGAACCATTGCTCGACGGTCTTAGGCCCGGAGTTCGGATCGCCGATCAGGTTCGGACGATCATTGCGATTGAGGGTGTTGCTGAGATCTCCGTTCAGCACTGCCGTAAAGGGACGTCCGGATTGTAACGAGAGAATTCCTGAAGCCTGCCACCCTCCGAAGATGTGGGCGAGCGGCCCGCCGCCGAAGACTTTATGACCTTTGCCGAGCGGAATCTCCCATATCGTGCTCGCCACCAAACGATGCCGCACATCGAAGTCAGACAGCCCGCGCTCGGCGCGCAGGTCGAACGCATTCTGGGCAATGGCGCTCGACGCGTTGCTGCCGGTCGAAATGCCCGGCGAGTTGTCAATCGACTTGCTGAACGTGTATGACCCCAGTAACGACAGCCCTTTCGTGTAGCGCTTCTCAGCCTTCAGTTCCATCGAATGATAGGTTGAATTCGCCACACTCTCGACCCACGTGATGTTGCCGAACTGTGGGTATGTGCGTCGCGCCTGAACCTGGGCCGTAGTGCCCGGCCCTGGGGTGGCCTGATTCAGGTTGCGGTTTAGCGGCAGATGAGTCCCCTTCGATCCCAGATAGCCGATCTCGAAAACCAGGTCGGAGCCGACTCCACGCTGAACACTCAACCCCCATTGTGTGATGTAAGCAGTGTCGAAGTTCTCGTCAATCGCCGTCATCGTCAGCGTGCCGTTTGTCGGCGCAGTCGTAGGCACGGGTCCGGGGAAAGGATTGCTGAGCGTAAGCGGCGCGGTCCTGCTCGAATTGAATTGCTGCGGCAGCCGGAACGGGAAATTGAATAGCATCCCGAGGAAGCCGTTGCCCGCGGGCTGCACATTGTAAAAGACTCCCACGCCTCCGCGAACGACTGTCTTCGAGTCGCCAAATGGCTGCCACGCGAATCCGAGGCGCGGCGCAAGGTTGTTGTAATCGTACTTGAACAGATTGGCCGGTACGCCATTCTGCCCTGCGGCGCGAATCTGACCGGTCTTCGGGTCGAACGAAGCGATAGTGTTGTACTTCTCGGTCATCGGCGTATTCAGTTCCCACCGCAATCCCAGGTTGAACGTCAACCGCGAATTCACTTTCCAGTCGTCCTGCGCATAGACGTTGAACGACGTGGTGCGGCTGTAGGTCGAAGGCCCGCGCGGGTTGCGCTGTGTGCTGGTCGGAATGCCGAGCAGCAGATCGGCGAATGGATTGCCGCTGGTCGGAACCGTGGTCGAATTGGGCGGAGTGTTAAAGTTGAAAATACCGCGCCCCTGGCTGATGAAATAGAGGTTCGATTGGAACCGGCGGACGTCAAATCCGAATTTCAGCGTGTGCGCCGACTTGATCCAAATCAGGTTGTCAACGAATTGATAGGTGTTGTCGCGGCGATCCTGCGGCAGGTTGGTTGCGCCGCCGATGGTTGAAAAGCCGTTGATCGCGACCTGCGGCACGCCGCCGTTAAACGGCGTCTCGCCAAAAAACGTTCCGGGGATGTTGAACTGATTAACGAAGTCAACAGTGTCGTCCTCCTGAATGCGCGGTTGGCGCAGGCGGTTGAAGCCGACGCGGACTTCATTGGTCAGGTTCGACGTGAACGTGTGCGTCTCGACAATACCGATGAGCTGAGTCGTCAGCCCGGTGTTGCACCCGAAGCCAGGCAGTACGCGGCTGCCGCAGAGCGCGTTGGACGGCTCGAACGCCGGGTTGTCGTAATAATTGTATGTGCCGTAAAGCGAATCTTTCGCCGACAGCGTGTGGTCGAAGCGCGTGCTGATCTGGTTGTAATTTTCACGCCGCGTCGCGCTGAAGTTGAAGTTGTTCGACGGCAATTGCCCCGCGGGAGTCGCGGTGGTGGGCGTGGAAAAAAAACCCGCCAGCGCCCGGCCGATCGGGTTCAGCGGCAGATCAATCACGTTCAGCTTAGCGAACTCTTGCCCGGTAAACGGATTGAAAACGCGCCCCGTGTCGTCGGCGTTGCCGAGCGCCTGGTCCGGTCCTGGCCCACGCAGGGCGCTGAAGTCGCCGTTGACCATGGCCGTCGTCGGAACCGTCGCAAGCGAGGTTACCGATTGCCGCAGCCGAAGCCCTTCATAGCTGACGAAGAAGAAGGTCTTGTCGTTGACGATCGGCCCGCCAAAGCTGCCGCCGAACAGGTTGCGCTTGAACGACGGCGCTTTCTCGCCGGGCTTCAGCCGCAGGAAGAAGTTGCGAGCGTCGAGCGCCTGGTTGCGCAGGAATTCATAGGCCGTGCCGTGGAACTGGTTCGTCCCCGATTTGGTGTTGATCACAACCTGGCCGCCGGAATTCCGCCCGTACTCAGCCGAATAGATTCCGCTCAGCATTTTGAATTCCTGAATCGCGTCAATTGAAGGGCGGAACGACGGGCCGTTGATCCCCGTGTCATTGTTGTCAATTCCGTTGAGCGTGAAGTTGTTCGAGACCTCGCTGGAGCCGGCGACGTTAAACCCGCCGCGGAAGCTGAGCGTGGAACCCTGCGCGGGCGGCAAAACCCGAGGCGCGGTCAGCGCGAGCGCATAAAATTCTCGGCTGTTGAGCGGCAGTTCGACCACCCGCTTGTTGTCAATCACAGTCCCTACCGAGGCCGAATCTGTCTGGACCAGCGAGGTCGCCGCCGTGATCTCGACCGATTCCGAAACCTGTCCGATCTGGAGCGTGAAATCCACACGGGCCTTCTGGTCAACCTGTAAAATCAGGCCGGTCTGCACGGCCTTCTTGAAACCCTGCTTTTCGATCAACACCTGGTATTCGCCGACGTTGAGCAGCGGGATGGTGTAATCGCCGTTTTCGCTGGTCACGGCTTCGCGCTCAATATTGGTCTGAACATTTCTGGCGACTACGCGGGCGCCGGCAATCGCGGCGCCTGAAGCGTCGCGCGCCTGCCCGGTGACGGTGGCGGTAGACGTTTGAGCCAAGGCCATCGAGCCATTGACCGCAAACGCCATACACAGCGCGGCAATGCTTATTTTCACTTCCTGAAACAAATGGCTTCTTAACATAATCCCCCCTGGTTAGGTCGTTAAAGAGGCAAAGAGACATGCTCTCCGGTGAACGTGGCGTGTATTCAGCGATGAATGCAGGGTAAGCGTAAGAAGAAGCCGGCCTGCTCTTAATCAGGGTCATGCGAAACCGGCCTGATACTCAACCGGAGTAAGATTTCGGCCGTATGATAATTCAACTTTGCCGAGGGGTGAAAATATTTTGCGCGTGAGGGAGTGAAAAATCTCCGATTTCAGGCCCCAAGCTCGCCGGGCGCCGGGAATCCGTGCTGCGCCCTTCCTATCGGGCCTTCGAATTTCAAGGTCGTCTTGAAATGCTCGAACCTGCCGTCTCCGGCCATCTCAGCGCAGCGTTCTCTCAGCCGCCGCATCTCGTCGTCGCTCATCGGCGTGAAGCCGTGCGCGACGCCCAGGTTCTGTCGCAACACGTCGAGCGACTCCATCCCGCTGACCACAGTCGCGACCGGCAGGCTCATCGCGTAGCGCAGCGCTTCTTCGGCGGTGACGACCCCGGCTTTCACCATACTCCCTTCCCCGCCCAGGCTCTTCATTCCTATGGCTGCAATCCCCCGCCGCTCGAGTTCCGGCAACACCTGCCGCTCGAAGCTGCGGAAGGTCGCGTCGAAGCAGTTCAAAGGCAGCTGGCAGGCGTCGAACGGATAGTTGTACGACAGCATCTTCAAGTGTATCTCCGGGCTTTTGTGGCCGGTGAACCCGATGAAGCGAACCTTGCCTTCGCGCCTGGCTTGTTCGAGAGCCTCGATCACGCCGCCCTTCGCGAAATGCAGCTCGGGCTCGTTGTCGTAAACGACCTCGTGAACCTGCCACAGGTCGAGGTAATCGGTCTTCAGGCGGCGCAGCGATTCTTCCAACTGGCGCATCGCCACGTGGCGGTCGCGCCCGTGAGTGCAAACCTTGGTCATCAGAAAGACCTCGTCGCGCCGGTCCTGAATCGCCCTCCCCATCAACTCTTCGCTGCGGCCGCCGTGATATTCCCAGGCGTTGTCCAGAAAGGTGATCCCGGCGTCTATGGCCTCGTGGATAAGGCGGACGGCTTCGTTATCGTCTTTCATCAGACCGAGGTGATAACCGCCAATGCCGATCGCAGTCACATCTACGCCGGTGCGACCAAGCGGCCTCAGAGGTATCTCAGACGAGTTGTGTTGATTTCCCAAAATGCGCATCCTCCAATTCAAAGTCTTTTTTTGATCACCAATGACTTATTGATCACTTTATCGGGGATCTTCAAATTCGATTCCCCTGCCGCGGAGCGGCTTTTGAGCCTAACCCGGCGTTTCAACGCCGGGAACAGTGATACCTCAATCCTCCAGTCGCGGAGCGACGGTTGAATGGAAGTTTGGTAACAAAGCGAGCAGGGGTCATGCGGAGCTATCATTCGTCGTCCTGGACGGTCAATCGTCGCTCCGCGACTGGAGGAACTATCGCACGCCTCCCGGCGTTGAAACGCCGGGCTAAGATCAAATGCCGCTCCGCGGCAGGAAGATCATCATTTCAAAACTAATAAGTTGCAATACTCATCGATTTAACGAATCTAGTTGTCGTAAGATGGCAGCTTGATCTATTGGCATATCAAATCCGCTCAACTTCTACCAACACATCATAGAAAGTGGCCCCCGCCCCTAAATCCGTCAATCCTTGCGAAGTCACGTCATTCGCGTTGCAACCGTCGCTCGTCAGTTTCTTCCACCACACCGACAAGGCGACGACAACCCCTGGGCGCGCCTTTTCGCTGACGCGGACCTTGAGTTTGAATTCGCCGCGGTCGTTGAAGACGCGCACGCGGTCGCCGTCTTTGACACCGCGCGCGGCGGCGTCCGACGGATGGATTTCCAGATGCGGCTCTTTCTCGGCTTTGACGAAGGTTGGCAGGTTGGCGAAGCTCGAATTGAGGAAATTGTGCGCTGGCGGAGAAATAATGGCCAGCGGGTATTTCTTCGCCAGTTCCGGCGCGGTCTGCGCCGATTCGCGAGGCGGAATGTAGGTAGGCAAGGGGTCAAGGCCCTGCTTTGCCAGGGTCTCGCTGAAGAATTCACACTTGCCCGAAGGGGTTGGAAAGCCGCCTTCTGCGAAGGGCGCGAAATTTTCCGGCACGCTCAACCGCATCCAGCCGCGCTCTTTTAACTCCTCAAATGTCATGCCTCGCATGCGCGGATGATCGTAATTGATCGCCTGGCGCGCGATCTCTTCGTCGGAGTCTTTGAAGCAATCCTCGGTGAAGCCCATGCGCTCGGCTAACAGGCGGAAGACTTCGCTGTTGGGCTTGGCCTCGCCGAGCGGCTCGATGGCCGGCTTGTTGATGAGCATGTAGATGTGGCCGTAGGCTTTGTGAATGTCGAAATGTTCGAGCTGCGTGGTCGCCGGCAACAGGATATCGGCGTAATCGGCGGTATCGGTCTGGAAAATTTCGTGGACGACGGTGAAGAGGTCTTCGCGCTTGAAACCGGCGATGACCCGGCGCGAATCTGGCGCGATGGCCACCGGATTGGAGTTGTAGACGTAGATCGCCCGGACCGGCGTGTCGAATGGTTTCAGCGTCTCAGCCGGCGCGTCTTTGACGCTGAACCGTTGCACGCGCTGGTAGCCGAGCAGCGCGTCGCCGATGGCCGACATATTGATCGTGCGCGGATTGTTCCAGATCAGGTCGGGTCGCTCCAGGGCTTGGGCGTTGATGCCGAAAGTCCCCGAAGTCGAAAGCAGCGCGCCGCCAGCCGCGTCGCGCCACGCTCCGACCAGCCCCGGCAAACAGGTGATCGCGCGCACGGCCATTCCTCCACCGGCATGCCGCTGCAAGCCGTAATTCAGCCTGATCACGGCGGGCTTTGTCGTCGCATATTCACGGGCGAGGTTGACGATCGTCTCTTCGCTAAGTCCCGCAATCGCGGCGACGCGCGACGGCGGGTATTCCATCACGCGCTCGCGCAGCAGATCGAAGCCGAGCGTGTAACGTTCGACGTAGTCGTGGTCGACCAGATTCTCCCTGACGATTACGTTCATCATCGCCAGCGCGAGCGCGCCGTCCGCGCCCGGCGTCACGGCCAGATGTTCGTCGCACTTTTCAGCGGTCAGGCTGCGGTAAGGGTCGATCGCGATTACTTTGGCGCCTTTGCGCTTGGCCTCCAGAATCTTCGGCCACAAGTGAACGTTCGAAGTAATGACGTTCGACCCCCAGATGATGATCAGCTTCGCGTCGCTGAACCGCTCCGGGTCCGTGCCCATGCTCAACCCGATGGTCGCGCGATAGCCCGCACCTCCAGCGTCGGCGCAGATAGTCCGCGCCAGCAGCGACGCGCCGAGTCTGTGGAAGAATCGCCGGTCGATTGATTGGCTCTGCACAAAGCCCATTGTGCCCGCGTAGCTGTAGGGCAAAATCGCTTGTGGGTCAACGGCGGCGATATCTTTAAACTTCGCGGCGATCGTGTCCAGGGCTTCGTCCCACGAGATGCGCTCGAAAATCCCTTTGCCCTTTTCGCCCGCGCGCTTCATCGGATAAAGCACGCGCTGCGGGCTGTAGGTCCGCTCCAAATAGCGGTTGACCTTTGTGCAGAGAAAGCCGTCAGTGGTCGGATGGTCCTTCGCCCCCTCGATCTTGACCGCGCGCCCGTTCTCGACGGTGACGAAGAACGAACAGGTGTCGGGGCAGTCGTGCGGGCACGCGCCACGGATAGTTTTGCTATCTTGTATGGTATTGCTGTTTGAGTATTCGCCGGATGACATATGTGATGTCACTCTCTAACCGCAGCCGCCTGTGGCTTTAAACGATACAACATCTCGCCGGCTTTAGGAACAAGCAGGATTCCCTCGTCTTCCCTGCCCTTCCATTCATCGAGGTTGATCGTTTCGGGATCGAGGTAGCCCAGGTTAACGCGCTCGCAACGTTCTCTCGAAATTCTCGTGGCCAGTGTGACTTTGATGCGCGGAGTCTCGATTCCATTCTCGGCGTCGTAAGTCCCGACGCCCCTCAGGTGCGTGCTGTGCGCGATGACGCCCCAGGGGTGATGTTTGAACTTGTCCCACTGCTTCACGAAATAGTCGCGCACGTGATATCCGATCTCGTCCAAAACGCGCCCGTGCGTGTAACTGATCTCGTCGATGTGCGGGGCATAGATGATCACCTCGCCGCCGTCTTCAATCGCCGGTTCGAGTTTGTACATCCCCTTCGACGCCGTCCAGATGTCGTCATACATCCTGGGCATCACCGAAAGAACGCGCCTGAACGGGCGCTCGGTCCATTTGATGTGAATCTGCGATGAGAGGCCGGCGGCCTCTTCATAAGCCTCTTCGGGCGGGCCGATGTACAAACCGACCATTTCTTCGCCCTTGACCACCATGCTGAAGCAGAGCGTAGGGAGATTGATGAACGAAGCCGCGCGGTCGATCACGCGTCGGACGGGCGTGTACTTCGTCCCGATCACTTCGTAACTGGTGATCACGGCGCCCAGCCAGTGAGAGAAGTTGATCACTTCAGCGCCGCTGACGCCGGGAAAGAAATATTTGTTGCCGCCCGAAAAACCTACCACTTCGTGAGGGAAGGTCGGGCCGCAAATGATGATCTGGTCGTAATCGAAGATCAGTTTATTCAATCGGATCTTGACCGATTGCCGCAGCAACCCGCCGGTTATCTCCGCGATCTCGCCTTCGGAGATTTCGCCAAGCTCGACCAACTGGCCCGGCTCGTCCCAACGGTGGTTGAAGATGTTGACCCGAGCGAACAGCGTCGCCCGATCTTCGGCCGAGATCCCGACGTGGCCGTTGATCGCCTCCTCGCTCATTGGCTGATGCGTGCCGAGCGCGATCAGGAAGTCGAGAGCCTCGACCCGGTCGTTCAGCGATTCGTGAAAGAGGCGGAACATCATCGGAATCGGCGCGGTTCGCGTGCCGTCCGGGATGATGACCAACACACGTTTGCCCTCGAGCCCGGCGCCGTATAAGGCCTCCGACATCAACTTGCGAACTTCCAATTCCGTAAGCGCCGTGTCACAAGCGCCTTTGCCAATGACCATTTTCATCCTCTGATATGGGACTTATGGGACTGATAGGACTGATGGGACACCTCGTCTCTCTGTCTCCCTGTCTCTGCGGTCCCTTCGTCTCGCTGTCTACGTAATTCTGTGGCTAAACCCCGCCGAAAGCAGAAAATCCCCCGTCCACGGGGACCACGACGCCGGTGACGAAAGCCGAGGCGGGCGACAAAAGCCATAGCGTCGCGCCGATCAGGTCGTCAGGCTCGCCGAAGCGCCCCATCGGCGTGTGGGCGATGATGCTCCGCCCGCGTTCGGTCGGTTCGCCGGTCTTTCCATCAATCAACAGGTTTCGGTTCTGCTCGGTGACGAAGAAGCCGGGCGCTACGGCGTTGACCCGGATGCGCGGCGAATAATTCTGCGCCATGTGAACCGACAGCCATTGCGTAAAATTGTCGACGCCGGCCTTCGCGGCCGAATAACCGACGACGCGGGTCAAAGGGCGCATGGCGCTCATCGAGGAGACGTTCAGGATCACGCCCTCGCCCTGCTCGGCCATATGGCGGCCGAAGACCTGACTCGGCAGGATCGTGCCCAGAAGGTTCAGATCGAACACGTGGCGCAGCGCGTCTTCCGGCAGATCGAAGAAGCTCAGGTCTTGACGGGTGGTTGCTTGCGGGATGTTGCCGCCGGCGCCGTTGATCAATCCGTCAATGCGACCGAATCGGTCTATCGCGACGCGGGCGACGTCCTGCAGCGTCTCCTTTTTGAGCGCGTCTCCGAGGATGCTCATCGCGTTTCCGGGGCCTGAGATTCCGTCGAGCGCCGCCGCTCCTTTCTCGGGGCTCCGCGCTAGGATCACGACATTGGCCCCGCAGCCGACGAGCGCCCTAGCCATTGCGCCGCACAGGACTCCTGTGGCGCCGGTGACAACAATCGTGCGGTCCGTGAAATCGTACATTTTCAACAATGCGTTTAAATCCATCCTCAATCCCCTGTAGCCTTTGAAGATTCGCCGAACGGGGCGAAGTGTTTGCCGAAGTGCGTATCGAGCGCCTGGTAATAGACCTCTTCGTCGCCGCGCAGCGCCGCGAAGAACGGGTCGCGGAAGGCGGGATGACGCAAGACCGAACCGAAAGTGACGTGCAGAATCTCGCGCGCGTGGAAATCGTCGAGCAGCGTCGTGAGTTCGCCGTCGGACAGTCGCCCCGCGTCAGGCGCTTTGTCGACCTCGGCCGATACGTGATAGCTGGCCCGGTCTAAAGGGTAGCGTTCGCGCGCGAAAGCGGATATCTCGCGGAAGAGCGTCGAGTTCACCTGCGCGATGGCTCGCAGGGCCTCGAGGTAACTCGTGCCCGCGGTCTTGAGATGAACCAGGTCGCCCGCCAATCGCGAGGCGATCGGATAAACGCTGAACTTGTCGGAGCCGGAATGGAGGCTGAGCTTATACGGCCCGAAGGTTTTCGCGACGGACACGTGCCGGGCGAAGGATTTCTCGAACTCGTTCAAATCGCCGATGTAATCAACGCCCTTCTCGAAATCGCCGACGTAGCGCGGGGCAAGGCTCACCCATTTCACCCCGAGGCGCTTCAATTCGTTGGCGATGTAAATGTGTTCAGCCAGAGTCGTCACCGTCTCCGACTCGTCCACGCTCATCTCCAGCTCGAACGGTTTGCCGTTCATCACGGCTTCGAGATGGCGATACATCTTGACGGTGTGCGCGACGACGCGGCCATACTTCGCGGCCGCGCGGAGCAGGTCGCCCGCGTCCATCTTGAAGCTGAACTCGCCCAGGTCAATCGGGTTGAAGAACCGCGACTGAGTGTCCGCCCAGCTAGTCTCCAATTCGGCCCACGGCGTGGCATCGATCTTGGCCTTTAAAACGTCGACCGGCGCGGTGTTGGCCTCGTTATCAACATGTTCGCTGGGATCGATTGTATAAAAAGTGAAGCCGGCGGCGGCGCAGGAATCGATGTCGGCGGCGTTTTTCAAATGATCGGCGTCCGCGCCGAAGCCGTCGCGCCAGCCTTCCTGAAACACTCCCCACGCCGCATCGTCCATCACCTGCTGCGGAGTGCGGCCAGTCCGGGCGTTCTCGCGTATCGATTGCTGCGCCAGGATGGGCGCCATCGAAGAGCGACGGATGGCGCGAATGTGCCCCGGCGTGGCGAGACCCAGACGGTCGCCGCATCCAGCCGATTTTTTCAAACCGAGCGGACGCGGGACGAGAAACGAAAAGACCTCGCGGAGCGCCGCGGCGTTCTCCGGCGTCGTCTCGCATAGCGTCAGAGAATGCCCGTCAATATTGATCTTTTGCGATGATCCATGAAAGCCGCATGGAAATCCGCCCGGCGGGTTCGAATCGGAATGAACAATCCCGAGCGACTTGTTCGGCCCCTTGCGGCCCAGAAAGAAGACGGCGTTCCGCGCGCACGAAATTGAGCGCGGGTAAACCTGCAGGCTGCTCGAATCGCTTAG
>DATEMG010000763.1:0-9946 GCA_035275805.1 Blastocatellia bacterium | reverse complement strand
TGTCCAAAGTTATCTTTGGACACCGGCTCCCCTGGAAGTGGAAACAAATTTTGATTCGGGCAAGTTTTAGGTCAGGTCCTTTTCTCCGTTTTTGTGGACGTAACATCCTGGCGGAGGGCGCGGCGGCGAACGCTCTAACCCGTCGCATGCCTGCCTACCGCAACTCGCGGAAAGCGAGGCGCCCCGATCTACTATTGTTGTGAAACACTGCCAGTAGTGGCGCCTGAAGCCGTTAGCCCCTTGCTGACGAGAATCGCCACTTCAACCCGGCGGTTTTGCTTGCGGCCTTCGCGCGTGTCATTTTCGGCAACGGGCTTCAGCTCGCCAAATCCGAACGGGTTGATCATGCGGTGAAGCGGGATGTCATGATTCTCAGCCATGTAGCGGATCACCGCGTCGGCGCGGCGCTCACTCAGCGCGCGGTTCTTCGCCGCGCGGCCATCGGCCGAGGCGTATCCGGTCACCTGAATGAGATAGCCCTTCTCGTTCTTGGCCTGCGCGGCGATTTCATCGAGAGCCGCCTTGGCTTCATCTGAAAGCACGGCGCTGTTGACACGGAAGTTCACGGCGACATTCTTGCTAGCCTCGTAGTTGTCGATTTGTGAGATCCGGTCGTTAGTGGCCTGGATGTCGGCGCTGTTGGCCTTGGAGGCGGCTAGCGCCTGGTCGGCGGTCTCCTGAGCCGCTTTGGCCCCGCCACGAGCCGTGTTGGCGACGGCGGACAGTTCTTCGAGCTGGCCCGACAGGCGTTGAGCGTTCTGCTCGGCGGCGGTCAACCGGTTCTCAGCCCCATCCATACGACCTTCGGTGGTGGTCACACGCGTTTCGACGGGAGCGACGCGCGACTCGAGAGAACGCGCCACGCCGAAATCCTCATCGGTGAATTTGATCTTCTCGGCGACCAATGCGCCCGCGTCATTGCCGCGCCCTTCGACCTCGACTTCCAGCCCGCGCAGCAACGCGGTGGCCGGATACTTCTTGGCCTGTCGGAACGGATTGCTCTTGCGCTCAGTCATTTTTGTCGACCCTGTCATGGTCACGGTGACCTCCCCTCCGGTGAGGTCGCGGATGATCATGTTGTCGGCTTCACGGCTAACGATGACGCCGCTGATCTTTTGTTTTTGCCCGGCGGCGATGCGGGTGGTCGCGTTTTCCTGTGTCTGCGCGGCGGCAGGCATGCACAGCGCGAAGGCGGTCAACAAGGCGGATAGCAATTGAAACGACCTGGTATTCCTCATATCTTCTCCTCCGATAGTTTCTCTCGAAAATTACTGTTTTAAAATTTCGACTTCCGGCGGAGACGAGTCGCAATTGATATGCCTGAGAGAAGCCGTGGCGGGAAGAGAGACGCTAAGCGTTTCCGAAAGTAGACTCATATCCAGTAAATACAGCTCATTTAAGCGCTCTGGGAGGTCCGTTAGTTTGCGATGCAGGTTATCCAGGGTGGTGAGAATATGGAAGCATCTGTATAAAAGTGATGCATCGATTCGGCGGGATGAGTTCGAAAATCCGACTCTCGAGAACGTGGCGTAACTACGTGCTGGAGGCGGTCGCTCTCAAACCGCCAAGGACGAGCTCCAGAAGGCGCCGTATGGTCGCAGATGCTTCCAGGTCGCCATCCCACGACACAATCTGATAATCAGTCAGCATTGCGGGAAGCTCGTGTTCTCCAAGGGGGATTGGAACTAATAGCCGCGGACGCTTAACAAATTCGGCTATTTCGTGATTTACCCAATTAGACTCGAGCGCACGCGCGCTTGCCAGCAGGATCATGACTTTGGATCGTTCCAATACCAGATTCAACGCGTCAAACCATTTTTGTGAGCCGATCTCTTGCGTGAGATCTATCCCTGCAAGAAATGTTCGTATGTTACTCTTGCGTAGCAGTTCTCGAAGCCGTATCGCTATCTCCTCGTCCGATGACGAATACGAAATGAAAACATCCCACTGAACACGCTGTCGCGCATCCAGCAGAAGCGCAGCCACTGTTTGCGCATTCAAATTCTCGTCGCGCGAAACGCTATCGGTCGCCTCTCTTATCTTTTCCACGAGATACTGATATGCCGAGTATAAAGGCACGTATATCTTTGATATATGCTGCCGGGTGACAAGCAAGTGGCGATACATGTAGTACGATACATACGGCACTTCCGCCTGCACAAACCAATAAGGCGCAAAGCGCTCCGGGGCGATCTGAGAAAAGCGCTCTTGAAAATGGTCTCGAGATTTCTCCAGAATTTCAATCTCGTCCATAGCTCGCACTGGCGCAGGGACCGGAAGCACTGCCGGGCAATTCTCCCGGAGATCGCGGCCCAGATGATAGGCCTCTGACTTTGCGCCATCCCCGAGTTCTGTGAGTAGGAGGACGACATCGACCTCCGCGCTTAGCAGCATAACGAGTTCGCGATCCACATTCGCATCGCAGTCAATTATCAACCAATCGGTATCTTTGGCGAGGTCTTGTTTGAGGTGCGCAAAGAACGCGGCCCCGGCCCAGTTCTTCCAAAAATCCGTCCAATCAAACTTCGAGTCAGGCGCCGTCTTCGGCTGCTCGTACGAAAACTTTCTTGGTCCTCCCCGAAGGATACGTAGATGGGGTTCTCCGTCAACAACAAGCGCGGGGATCTGGAGTATTGATGTGGGACGGCGTAGATGAACGCCCCCGTAGGACACGTATTGATCGGGAGCGGGCTCCGGAGACGCAGCCCAAGAGCTGGTCAAAATGCTTTCCTGGTAGTCGACGACCAAATCCATGATGCCGGGCGCCGCTCTGGAGACTCGGACCTTTGTATCGTCTTCGTCCCAGACAAACATATCCAGATCGAATGCGTTGCCGTTAGTAGACGTCAGGCAGACTTTCTCATTGCTCGAAGAAATGAGAAACGAAATGTTGCAGACGGCCGATACTCTGGTTTGCAGATCTGTGTATCCCGTCACCAGTAATGTCTTCATGGTGTGCCTCCGGCCCTCTTCGTCCGTCCAACGCCTCGCATCAGCGGGGCGGCGAACGGCGCTGAGGGATTGATACGAAACTCGCTTCGCGGCATTCGCTGGATGCGGTTGTTAGGCGCCGACCGACGGAACTGTTTTGCTTATCTCATATTCATATATCTTATTGGCAGGGATAGCCTTGGTTGTGGGGCTGATCGCCGCTTATGATTGAAGTATTTTCCAAGCTGAGTTTCATAGTGATCACCTATTCGGTTTTTGTTTGTTCCCTTACGGGAAGGGCGCCTGTACAGCGGAGGCTGAAATTCGGCTGTGACTGTCTGCCGTTATCCGGGCGCCGCTCGGGAAAGCCCAGTGAACAGAAATATCAACGCTGAAAGACGGGGCGATGCTACGCCTGTCGAAGTGGAGGTGTCAATCTCCCGCAGCGATTTAGCGGTGGCTGATCCTGCTGTTTGTAGGCGGTACTGCGTGAATAGTGAGTGGCGCGCGTCCTAATCATGTTCAAGGCGCCTTTTTTTCCTTCAAGACAGGCGGCGTGGCGCCCGTTTTACGATAGGAGCCCAGCGGTTTGCTCGACGGCGGGTATGCGGTTGGCGGTTATTTCCCTTAAGGAGACGAATGATGATCAACGGAAGGGTTTTATTAGCGATTGGGCTGACGCTTGCGCTTGCGGCCGGCGGCTGTTTAGGCTCGTTTGCCCCGGCCGGCGCTTCTTATTATGCAAACGCCGCCGGCGGCGACACGCCGGAGTTTAACGAGCTTGATTCCTCCAAAAGCGAGATGCGCCCCGTCATCGAACGCTACGTGGCGGATCAGGGGAGTTTGTCCCGCTCCTATCCGGTCGAATCGTCCCCCGCGCGGATGGCGAGGTTCAAGCAGTTCTACTCCGACTGGCTGGGGCTGATCGGCAAGATGAACTTCGACGCGATGAGCCAGGACGGCAAGGTCGATTATGTGCTCTTCAAATTTCACGTCGAGCGCGAACAGCAGCGGTTGGAGATTCGGAACAGTTCGCTTGCCGAGATTGCGCCGCTCATTCCGTTCGAGCAAACGATCACCAGTCTGGCCGAAGCGCGCCGTCGGATGGAGAAGCTTGATCCGCCGAAAGTCGCCGCTCAACTCAACGATTTGACGAAACAGATCGAGACTGCGCGCCGCGCGCTCGAAGCCGGCTTGCGCGCCGAACCGGGCAAGGCGCCGAAGTCAGTAGCCAATCGAGCGGCGGGCGCAGTCAACAGCCTGCGAGGCGCGCTACGCGTGTGGTTCGGGTATTACAACGGCTACGACCCGCTCTTCACCTGGTGGATGGAAGAACCCTATAAGGCGGTGGACCAGGCGCTCGGCGATTACGCCAACTACTTGACTGAAAAAGTGGCAGGCCTGCGGTCGAGCGACGCCCGATCGACAATGGCGCAAACAGGCGGCCCGGGTCGCGCCGGCGGGGCCGGAGGCGGACAACGAGGCGGTGGAGGGTCTGGTGGAGGGAACTTCGCCGCGCCCGCCGGCAGAGGCGGCGGGAATGTCAACGCCCGGACTGGAGATTCCAGCGACATCATCGGCGACCCGATCGGCCGCGAGGCGCTGATGATCGAACTCGCTTCAGAAATGATCTCCTACACGCCGGAAGAGTTGATCTCCATCGCTTACAAAGAGCTCGATTGGTGTGAAGGCGAGATGAAGAAGGCTTCGCGCGAACTGGGCTTCGGCGACGATTGGCATAAGGCCCTCGAATTCGTCAAAAACAAATATGTCGAGCCGGGCAAGCAGACTGACGTGATCAGGGAATTGGCGCTCGAAGCCATTGAATACCTCGAGAAGAACGATCTGGTCACAGTGCCGCCGCTGGCGCGCGAATCGTGGCGCATGGAAATGATGTCGCCCGAGCGCCAACTGGTGAACCCGTTCTTCACCGGCGGGGAAGTGATCAGCGTCTCTTACCCCACCAGCGCCATGTCGCACGAGGCGAAGATGATGAGCATGCGCGGCAACAATCCGCACTTCTCCCGCGCGACCGTGCAGCACGAATTGATCCCCGGCCATCACCTTCAGGGCTTTATGACTGCGCGCTACAAACCATATCGCGGTCTGTTCAGCACTCCGTTCTGGGGTGAAGGCTGGGCGCTGTATTGGGAACTGCTGCTGTGGGACAGGGGCTTTGCCAAGACGCCGGAAGACAAGATCGGCATGCTCTTCTGGCGCAGCCATCGCTGTGCGCGCATCATCTTTTCGCTCAGCTTTCACATGGAGAAAATGACGCCGCAGCAGTGCATTGACCTGCTCGTCAATCGCGTCGGGCACGAGCCGGACAACGCCGCGGGCGAGGTGCGACGTTCGTTCGCCGGAAATTACGGGCCGCTCTATCAAGCCGCGTACCTGCTGGGCGGCATGCAGCTTCATTCGTTACACAAAGAGCTGGTGGATTCGGGCAAGATGACCGACCGCGCATTTCACGACACTATTCTCAAAGAGAACCGCATTCCGATCGAGATGGTTCGCGCGATTTTGACAAAACAGAAGCTGACGCGCGATTTCAAATCGAGCTGGAAGTTTTATGGGCCGATAAGCGCGCAGTGATTTGCATGTACAAGAAAGCAGCGTGCCTCCGGTACGGTACCGGTCGCTACCGCTCTCGGTACCGTACCGATTGCTGATTTTGTCCAGGCGTTCCCTCAGACTTTCAAGACAAGCGGAACTCCGCAGGTTTTACTTTTTCAGGCGACTCGACACGGAGGACTCGTATGACAAGAACAAGATCAATCGTAGTCATCGCAGTAATGCCGGCCCTGGCTCTGGCGCTCGTTCTGGGCGCAATGAGGATTGCGCCGGCGCAGGAGCCGCCCCCGCGGATCAACCCCGCGCCGAACCGGGGCCCTGACGAAGGACGAGGGCCATTCAAAACCCTGGTCATCCGCGGCGCCATACTGATTGACGGGACCGGCGCGCCGCCGCGAGGCCCGGTGGACATCGTGATCGAAAATAACCGGATCAAGGAGATCCGCAACGCGGGCACGCCCGGATTGCCGCTCAAGCCCAACCGGGAGCCGCAAAACCCCGACCACGAAATTGACGCCGCCGGGATGTACGTCCTGCCGGGATTCATTGACATTCACGTGCATGCCGGCGGCGCGCCGAAGAATCCCGACGCGGAGTATCCCTACAAGCTCTGGCTGGCGCACGGCGTCACGACGGTGCGCGGAGTGCCGCTCGCATCGAATCAGTTCACGGTCAAGGAGAAGGAGCGAAGCGCGCGGAACGAGATCGTCGCTCCGCGCATCTTCAACTACCAGCGCCCGGGGACCGGTTGGGACAAAGGCCAGGTCGAGACGCCCGAGGCGGCGCGGGAGTGGGTTCGCTGGGCGGCCAACAACGGCGTTGACGGATTGAAGCTCAACTCGCACCGGCCGGAGATCATGGCGGCGCTGCTCGATGAGGCGAAAAAATTGGGGATGGGATCGACGGCTCATCTTGCGCAAACCGGCGTCGCGCAGATGAACGCGCTCAAGGCCGCGCAATTGGGCCTCGGCGCGGTGACCCATTTTTATGGCCACTTTGAGGCGCTTCTCAAGGATTACGTGGTGCAGCCCTGGCCGGTGGACCAGAACTACAATGACGAACAGATGCGCTTCGGCCAGGTGGCCCGGCTGTGGGACAAGATTCATCCGCCCGGCAGCCCCGAGTGGAATGAGTATCTAAAAGCTCACCTGAAGTTGGGCACGACCTTCGACCCGACAATGACCGCCTACGCCGCAGGCCGCGACCTGATGCGCATGCGCAATGCAGACTGGCACGACAAATACACGCTGCCCTCGTTGATGGATTTCTACGCGTCGAGTCGCAGCAACCACGGCTCCTATTTTTACTACTGGACATTATGGGATGAGGTAGCGTGGCGGAACTTTTATCAAGTCTGGTTCCGGCTGTTGAACGATTACAAGAAGATGGGGGGACGCGTAACGGCCAGCGCCGACGCGGCCTTCATATACAACACCTACGGCTTCGGTAATATTCACGAGATGGAGCTGTTGCAGGAGGCCGGCTTCCACCCGCTGGAAGTCATTCAGGCGGCGACCATGAACCCGGCGCTGACGCTGAGCGAGCCGAAAGGCAAGCCGATGGAGTTCGGCGTCGTGAGGCCGGGGCTGTTGGCCGATTTGGTGATCGTAGACCAGAACCCGCTCGAAAATCTCAAGGTCCTATACGGGACCGGAGCGCTCAAGCTCAATGACAAGTCCGGCAAGACTGAGTGGGTCGGCGGCGTCAAGTGGACGATCAAGGACGGCATCGTCTATGACGCCAAGAAACTGCTGGCCGACGTGGCGCGCATGGTCGAGAAGCAAAAACAGGAACGGCTCAAGGCCGCGGCGAGCGGCCAGGGCGCTCAGAAGGAGTGAACGTAGATTGTTTATCTGATCGCCTAGAGCGGTTATCAGATCAGTGTATAGGTTTATTCTTCGTCGCTCCGCGACGAAGAGGCGCCTACCTGGGAACGCAAAAGATTTGGGTAATGACAAGCCTCACGGTCGGGCTACCGCCACGTTCAATACACGCAATCGCAACTCGCTCTAGCTCGAGCGCCAGCCGGAGGATGCTTTGTCCATTCACGTAGCCGGAGTAAGCGGACTCGTCCTTATCTTCCTGATTGGCGCGTTGCGTCCCGTCAATCTTGGGGCGCTCGCTCTGGTGATGACCTACCTTGTGGGCGCGATCTTTGTGCGCGAAGGCGTGAAGGAGATGTACAGCGGGTTCCCGGTTGACCTGCTGGTGTTGTTGGTCGGCGTTACTTATTTGTTCGCTATAGCAGAAAGCAACGGCGCAGTCGGGCGCGTCGTGGCTGGGGCGGCGCGCCTGATTAAGGGACGGCGGGCGCTGCTCCCGTGGGTTGTCTTTGTCGTGGCGGCGCTGCCGGCGATGGCGGGGGCGCTGGGGTCGGCAGGCGTGGCGCTGCTGGCGCCGATCGCGCTGCGGCTCGCCCGGGCGTACGAGATTGATCGCCGGATGATCGGATTGATGGTGGCGCATGGGGCGGCCTGCGGGAATTTTTCTCCGCTGAATGCGCTGGGGGCCATTGTCACGCAGGCGATGACGCGCAATGGGCTGCAAATGTCTGTGGCGGCCTTGTTCCTGGGAAACCTCGCATACAACGTGGCGCTCGCCGTTGTCATATACCTGGTGTTCGGCGGGCTGCGGCTCAGTTGCCGAGCGGCGAAAGTCGCTCCGCAGTCGACCGGCGACGACCCGGTCGAACCGGCTCCGCAGCGTTTAAGCGGCGACCAGCTTTGCGCGTTGTTTGTCATGCTGGCGGTCGCTCTCGCTGCCTTCGGCTTCGGCCTCAACATCGGATTCGTCGCCTTAGCAGCCGCCGTCACGCTCCATTTGATGTTCCCAGTGTCGAGCGGCAAGGCGGAGCAGCGGATTGCCTGGAGTGTGGCGTTGCTCGTCTGCGGGATCGTCACTTATGTCGCAGCCCTGCAACGCTACGGCACAGTGGAGGCGGTCGGTCGCGGCATTGCGGGTTTGAGCAGCCCGCTGGCGCACGGGCTGTTGCTTTGCGTTGTCGGCGCGGTGACTTCGGCCTTTGCGTCGAGCGCGGGCATTCTGGGCGCGCTGATCCCGCTTGCCGTTCCGTTGATGGCGAGTGGGGATATCAACCCGACCCGTCTGGTCGTCGCGTTGGCGCTTTCGGCGACGGTTGTGGACGCGACGCCGTTCTCCACAGTCGGCGCGCTCGTGGTTGCGAACGCCGAGGATGAAGAAAGGGCGCAAATTTACCGGGGACTATTGTGGTGGGGAATGGCGATGGTTATTACCGCCCCGCTCCTGACCTGGTTGCTCTTCATTCTCCCTGCCAGTTGAGACGATATGAAAATTACCTTGCTCGGAACCGGCACGCCCGCGCCGTCGCTCGCGCGGCAAAGTTCGGGCTACCTCATCGAAGTCGGCGGCGACCTGATCGTTATGGATCACGGCCCCGGCGCGCATCACCGCCTGCTTGAAAGCGGTCATCGCGCTGTAGATGTGAGCCACGCCTTTTTCAGTCACCTGCATTACGACCACTGCATGGATTATGCGCGCCTCGTGCTCCAACGCTGGGACATGGGCGCGGATCGGATTCCCGACCTGAAGGTTTACGGGCCGGCGCCGATTGCGCGTATGACAGAACTGCTCTTCGGGGAGGAAGGCGTTTACGGCCCCGACATTCGCGCGCGCATCGAACACGAAAGCAGCGTCTTCGTGTTTCAGGAACGCGGCGGGAAGCCGCCCCGCAAGCGTCCTGCGCCGCAAGTCATAGAAGCGCATGCGGGCGACGTGGTCGAAGGCGCCGGGTGGAAAGTCACGGTGGGGAAGGCGTCACACGTTCAGCCGTTGCTTGAGTGTCTGGCGTTTCGCTTGGACAGCGACGAAGGCTCAATGTGTTACTCCGGCGACAGCGGCGGCGTGTGTGAAGAAGTGATCGAACTCGCGCGCGGCTGCGACGTGGCTATTTTGATGAATCACTACTTGAGCGGAACCGAGCCGACAGCCAGTTACCGCGCGGCATGCGGAAACCACAAGGACAACGCAGTGATAGCGCAGCGCGCTGGCGTCAAAACTCTGGCGCTCACTCACGTCCTCGCCCAGATAGATCGGCCCGGCATCCGCGAGCAAATCATCCGCGAAGTCAAACAGGTGTTCGCCGGCCCGGTCATCTGGGGTGAAGACCTGATGCGGCTTACGCTCACGGAACACGGTCTCGTGAAGATAGAGCAAGCCAACTAGAGCGAGTTACGATTGCGTGTACGGAACGTTACGGTAGCCCGACCATGAGGCTTGTCAGTACCCAAATCTTTTGCGTTCCCAGGGAGGCGCTTCTTCGTCGCGGAGCGACGGTTGAGCCTAGGCCGGCGTTTTAACGCCGGTGTCGAGTGTGGGAGAAACCCCTAGTCGCGGAGCGACGGTTGAAGGATGCGAAGTAAAGACGGTTGAATGTAGCGAAGAATTCACAACAGTATCAACC
>DATEMG010000762.1:0-9798 GCA_035275805.1 Blastocatellia bacterium | reverse complement strand
ATCAATCTGTTCGTCCCATTCACGCTACGTATAGACTAATGTCCTTCCCATTACTCCTTATTCAACCCGGCCATCTTTTCAAAGACGCGCAACAGGCTTTGTGTGCCGTCATCGCCGCGCCCTTCGGCCTCGACTGCGGCGAAGAGTTGGCTCGCCAGTGAAGCCGCCGGCAGCGGCGTATGGTCGGCGTTGGCGGCGTCCATCACCAGGCGCAAATCTTTCTGCTGAAGTTTGACCATGAAGGCGGGTTTGAAATCGCGCTCGATCATCTTCTTGCCGAGCACTTCGAGCGCCCACGAATTGGCCGCGCCTCCGGTCAACGCCTGATGCAACGTCGTCAGGTTAAGCCCGGCCTTCGCGCCAAAAGTCAACGCCTCGCACACGGCCAGCAGGTTGACAGCGGTCATGATTTGATTGCAGAGCTTCGCCGATTGACCGTTGCCGGCGGGGCCGAAATGCGTGATCCGTTTACCCATCGCGGCAAGCGCTGGGCGCGCGCGTACCAGCGCTTCTTCGTCCCCACCGACCATAATCGTCAACGTCCCTTCGATAGCGCCCTTCTCGCCGCCAGAGACGGGGGCGTCCAGCCAGAATAGGCCCTTCGACCTGGCTTCTTCGGCCAGTTCTCGCGTGACCTGCGGCGAGATTGTGCTCATATCGATGATGATCGCGCCAGGCTTCGCCGAGGCGAATATGCCTTCGTCGCCCCGGGCGACGGCCACGACGTCGGGCGAATCAGTGACCATAGTGATGATGATCTCGCTCGCTGCGGCGACCTCGGCAGGGGTGTCGGCGGATTGCGCTTTGCCGAGCGAAGAATTTTCAGCGGCGAACTTTGCGGCTTTGCCCGGCGCGCGCGTAGCGACGGTCAGATTGAATCCGGCTTTGAGCAGATTGCGGGCCATCGGAGCGCCCATGATTCCAAGGCCGATAAGACCAACGTTCATGATTTTTTCTCCTAGAAAAAGGGTAGGGCGAACATCCTGGGAGCGCCCGTTACACACGATGCCACACGCCGGAACATTACATCAAGTGAGCGATTGTGGTAGAGTCTCGCGCTGCAATTCTCGAATCTTACATTCGACCGTCGAGCATTTCCTCGATCATTTCGACCACGTCAAGAAACTCGCGGGCGTCGAGCACAAGGGATTGATCCGGCCCAAATACACAGACTGCGAGATCGAGTTGGCGGTGGTGGGGGATTTCAAACGCGTGTCGGCGCAAATCTGGTCTGTTTTACCATCACGAGGTCGGCGATGAAATGGAATCGGCGTTTATGTCTGTTTGCGTTATTCCTCGCGTCGGCGATCGCGGCCGCGCGGCCAGGCCAGGATAGCGACGTGACTCTGACCGTCGTTGAACTGGCGCAGGGCAAACGTATTTACGTCGGCCAGTGCGCGCTCTGTCACGGCATCGAAGGAGTCGGCGGCAGAGGTCCTGCGCTCAATCAACCCACGCTGCGTCGCGCTAAAGACGCTCAGGCTTTGTACAACGTGATCAAAAACGGCGTCGCGGGAACTGAGATGCCCGCAGCCTGGCATATGACCGAACGCGAAGTCTGGCGCGTGGTCGGATACATACACTATCTCAATCGCGCCGAAGACGTGAAGCTGACAGGAGACGCCGGTCGTGGCCGGGAGCTTTACCGCGCGAAAGGCTGCGCCGGATGCCACATCGTTCGAGGCGAGGGCGGCGCGTCGGGGCCGGAATTGACCAGGATCGGCGCGCGCCGCAGCGCGGCTTACCTGCGCGAGGCGTTGATTGATCCTGCCGCGTCCGCGCCCGATGGCTTCCTGGTCGTCAGCGTGGTTACGCGCGCCGGACGCGATCTTCGCGGCGTGCGAGTCAACGAAGATTCGTTCACCATCCAACTGCGCGACGATGAGGACCGGTTCCATTCCTTCCGCAAAAACGAACTCAGGAGTTTGAAGAAAGAGTTCGGCGTTTCGACAATGCCGAGCTACAAGACGCTTGTGGCGACGGAGCTTGATGATCTGATCGCTTATCTGGCGAGCCTGGGAGGCTCCAAGTGAAAAACATCCGATCGCTGTTCATTGCCTGTTGTTTGCTGCTTCCCGCCGCGGCGGCGGCGCAAGTCCCTTACAAACGCATCGCCGACGCCGACGCCGAACCGGGCAATTGGCTGACCTATTCAGGCGGATATCAATCGCACCGTTTCTCGCGCCTGGCGCAGATCACTCCGGAGAATGTCGGCAGGCTGAAGACCGCATGGGTCTATCAATTCAAACAACGGGGAACCCAGGAGACGTCACCCGTGGTTGTTGACGGCGTGATGTACATCAGCGAATCACCGACGATCGTCACCGCGCTAGACGCGCGCACCGGGCGAACGCTCTGGAGTTGGCGGCGGGACATCTCGCCACTCGTCAAAACAATCGGCTTCAGCAAAGTGAATCGCGGCGTGGCGATTCTGGACGATACCGTCTATGTCGGCGCGCTGGATTGTTATCTGGTCGCGCTCGACGCGAAAACCGGCGCGGTCAGGTGGGAGACTAAGGTCGAAGATAATGCGACGGGATATTCGATCACAGCCGCGCCGCTGGCGATCGACGGAAAGATCATCGTCGGCGTCAGCGGCGGAGAAACGGGCATTCGCGGCTTCCTCGACGCTTATGACGCGAAGACCGGGAAGCTGGCCTGGCGCTGTTGGACGATCCCTGGGCCGGAGGAACCGGGGCGGGAAACCTGGGGCGGCGACAGTTGGAAGACGGGCGCAGGAGCTACCTGGCTGACGGGATCCTATGACCCCGAATTGAATCTGCTCTATTGGGGAACCGGCAATCCGGGGCCTGATTGGAATGGGGACTCGCGGCCCGGCGACAATCTTTACACTTGTTCGTTGCTGGCGGTTGACGCCACGACAGGAAAAATGAAATGGTATTTTCAATTCACGCCGCACGACGTTCACGACTGGGACGCAAATCAGATTCCGGTCCTGATTGACGCCAACTGGCAAGGCCGCACGCGCAAGCTCGTGGCGATGGCCAATCGAAACGCCTTCTATTATCTGCTCGATCGCGTGACAGGCGAATTCTTGTTGGGTGAACCATACGCCAAACAGACCTGGGCGAAAGGCCTCGACGCCAAAGGCCGCCCCATGGTATTGCCCAACACCGAGCCGACCATCGAAGGCAATCTGGTCTGGCCAAGCCTGCAAGGCGCGACCAACTGGCACAGCCCTTCCTACAGCCCATTGACGAAAATGTTTTACGTTGCCGCGCGCGAGATGGGCGCGTATTACTATAAGAGCGAGGCGGTATACAAACCCGGGACATTTTTCGCGGGCGGCGGCGAGCGCGCGCTGGTCGGCGACAAGGCGTCTGGCGCGGTTCGCGCGTTGGATGTGACGACTGGCAAGATGAAATGGGAATTTCGTCTGCAATCACCTCCCTGGGCCGGCGTCTTGGCCACGGCGGGCGGCGTCGTTTTCAGCGGGTCGAACGAAGGCAATTTCTTCGCGCTCGACGCGGCGACTGGGAAACCGCTCTGGGATTTTCAAACCGGCGGCGCCATCGAGGCCAATCCGATCAGCTTTCTGATCGATGGGAAACAACACGTGGCCATCGCCGCGGGGCAGGCGTTATTCGTTTTCGGCCTGCCTTCTGCCGGAAGGGGGCGATGAAGATTTCTCCGCGATATGGCAGAATACCCGCTCACACCGACCCCGGTTTAATTTCATCATAAATAATGCGAACGCTCGATCTGATCATTCTCTTCGCCTACCTCATTGGCACGGTTCTTTTCGGCTCATGGTTTTCACGCCGACGGCGGCGCGGGATGAAGGAGTATTTCGTCGCGGGCAAGCGCGTGCCATGGTGGGCGATTATGGCCTCGGTCGTTTCGACCGAGACCAGCAGCCTCACTTTCGTCAGCGTGCCGGGGCTGGCCTTCACCGGCAATTTCACGTTCCTGCAACTGGTCATCGGCTACATGTTCGGGCGGCTGGCCGTGACATTGATCTTCGTGCCGCTCTATTTTCGAGGCGAGTTGCTGACCGTTTACCAATTGCTCGGACATCGTTTCGGCGACACCGTGCGGCGGCTGGCGTCAACGCTGTTTTTGATCACGCGCAGCGTCGCCGACGGGTTCAGGCTCTACCTGACGGGCCTGGTGCTCGCGGCGGTGATCCTGGCCCTGCCCGGCAGCGAGGCCGCCGCCCGCTCCCTGGTTCCGGCGCTCGATCCGACGCTGACGATAATTCTGATATCAGTCCTTGTGATGGGCGTCGCGACGATCATCTTTTCATATTTCGGCGGAATTGACGCGGTGATCTGGACCGACGTGACGCAACTCGGGATCTATCTGATCGGGGCTTTCGTGGCGGCTTTCATTTTGCTCGGCGCGATTCCGGGCGGGCTCGGCGAGGTCTTCAGCGTGGGCGGCGCAGCGGGCAAGTTCACCGTACTGGATTTCACCCTGGGCATCACGAAAAGCAACACGTTTTGGGCGGGTTTGATCGGGGGCGCTTTCCTGACCACTGCGACGCACGGCACGGATCAATTGATGGTGCAGCGCTACCTGTGCGGCGATTCGCCAAAAGCGGCGCGCAAGGCCCTGCTCGTGAGCGGCGTCGTAGTGCTCGCTCAATTCGCGTTATTTCTTTTCATCGGCGCGATGCTTTACGTCTTCTACACCGGATATGCGGCGAGCGAAACTGCGGCCTTTCTTGTAGACGGCAAACTGCGCGCCGACCGCGTCTTCCCGCATTTCATCGTCAACCACCTCCCGACCGGCGTCGTCGGCCTGGTCATCGCGGCCATCGCCGCCGCGGCCTTCACTTCGTCGCTCAATTCGCAGGCCGCGACCACGATGGCGGATTTCTATGTGCCGATGACCGGAGGGAAGAAGACCGAAGATCATTACCTGAAAGCGTCGAAACTGCTGACCGCGACGTGGGGCTGTGTGCAGATCGCGACGGGAATGTTCGCGGCGTTCTATCTGACGCGCAGCATGGTCGATCAGGTGCTCGACATTCAATCGTTCACCAACGGCGTGATCCTCGGAATTTTCTTTCTCGGTACTTTTACCAAACGCGTGCAATCCGCGCCGGCGATCATCGGCATCGTCGCGGGCGCGGCGGTGATGCTGCTCGTAAAATTTCAAACGCTGATTTCGTGGCAGTGGTACGTGTTGATCGGATCGGCGACGACATTTATGGTCGGGTGGCTGGCGAGTTATGTTATAGGTGGAAGGTCAATTGAAGTTGAAGCAGAGTCGGCCTGACCGCGCTTATCGGCGGCGCCGGCTTGAATTTAAATTTATATGAAGAGTGTATTTATCAAACTGAAAATCTTCGCCCTACTATTGGTATTCGCGCTTCCGTTCATGCCCGTCGCATCTACGCAGACCGGGAGCAATCTCCGCTTCGACCGCAAGCTCAGCAAGAAAGAGGAAGACTGGGTTACCAAGACCCTCCACTCGATGACGCTGGACGAGAAGATCGGGCAGATGATCATCGCCGAGGCCAACGTCGTCTTCTGGAATCGCGAGGGCGCCGAATACAGAAAGCTGCGACATCACATCGTGGACAACAAGGTGGGGGGCGTGATCCTGTTCCGCAGCCAGGTCTGGCCGGCTGCGGTGGTCACGAACCGGTGGCAGGAGATGGCGAAGTCGCCGTTGTTGATATCCGCCGACCTGGAAATGGGGCCGGGGATGCGGCTGGACGACACGCCATGGTGGGCGCCGAACATGGCCGTGGCCGCCACGGGCGATCCGAAGTGGGCGCGGCTGCAAGGGGAAGCCACGGCGCTGCAAGCCCGCGCCATCGGCGTCAACTGGCTCCTCGCGCCGGTGGCCGACGTCAACAACAATCCCGACAACCCCGTAATTAACACGCGCTCTTACGGCGAAGACCCGGCGATGGTCGCCCAATTCGTCAAGGATTTTATCGAGGGAGCGCAGGCGGCGGGCGCAATGGCCTGCGCAAAGCATTTCCCAGGACACGGCGACACCGCGATGGATTCGCACCTCGGTTTGCCGGTCGTTGACGTAGGCAGAGGGCGGTTGGAGAATCTCGAACTTGTTCCTTTCCGCGCGGCGATTGCGGCCGGCGTAGGCTCGATAATGTCGGCGCACATTGCGCTGCCGCAGATCGAGACCGACCTGGCCGCGCCTGTTCGGATTCTCAGCAACCGCGAAGCGGTGGCGGCGGAGTTCCTGTCTCGGACGGAGGCCATGACGACGCGCGTGACCCTGCCCTCCACGCTTTCGCCCAAAATTATGACCGGCTTGCTGCGCCAGGAATTGAAGTACGACGGATTGATCGTCACCGACGCGTTGTCGATGGCCGGGGTCGCCGCGCGCTACACGCCGGCCCAGGCCGCCGTCCGCAGCGTCAAAGCCGGCGCCGACGTGATCACAAAATCTCCCGACATCGACGCCGCCATCGCCGGGATCAGAGACGCCGTGGCGAAGGGCGAAATCACCGTGGCCAGGATCAACGCATCCGCCGAAAGGATCTTGCGCGCGAAGGCCGCGCTGGGCCTGAGCGTCAAACGCGCTGTCGACCTCCGCGAAGTCGACAGCGTGATGTCAAACCCGAGGTTCAACGAGATCGCGCAGCAGATCGCCGACCGTTCGATCACGCTAGTCCGCGACGAACCCGGCCGCCTGCCCCTCGAACCGAAAGCGCGCCTGCTGAACGTCACTTTCACCGACGAGGATGATCGCGCGATCACGAAGGTTTTCGTCGACGAGCTGAGCGCGCGCGCCGCGCAGGTCGAAAGCCTTCTGCTTGACCACCACGCGACTGAATCGGACCTCTGGCATTTGCTCGCCCGATTGGACCAGGGCAAATACGACGCGGTGATTTTCTCGGTCGCCGTCCGCGCCCGCAGCGGCAAGGGGAGCGTCGCATTGCCGCCGGTCGGCAAACGGCTCTCCGACGAACTGATCAAGCGCAAATTGCCTCTGATCGTGGTCTCGTTTGGCAACCCTTATCTGCTCACGGCGATGCCCAATGCGCCGTCCTACCTGCTCGCCTACAGCCCGTTTGAGGTAAGCCAGCGCGCGGTCGCCAAAGCTGTCTTCGGCGAAATCGAGGCCGGCGGAAAATTGCCGGCGGCCATCCCGAGACTTTACCCGCGCGGGCACGGATTATCGATCCGGCGCCGGGAGCCTTAGCGATCCCCGCGCCACATACAGTCAGTGGATGACGAAATGGACGGAGACATCCATTGTTCATCGTTCATTTGTCATTTGGCATTACCAGCCGCAGAAATCGCCCAATGCCCATGAACATTGGGCGATTTCCGGACAGTGACAAATGATAAATGAACGATGAACGATGACAAATGCTCTTCTTTGCCTGATTTCGCGATTTACTGATTGTACCGGGAGCGTTGGCGCCCCCGCGCCGGCTCGCGAGAAAAGGCGCCTGATCGCCCGGTAGGCGATTAAAGTTGTTGACATATAGAGCCTGATCGGAATAATTTCGCTTCGGTCCCTGTTTAAGCGCTCCCCGACATGGCCCTAACGTGCCCCGGCGTTGTTTGACGAATGGAGAACGTGAGAAAGATGAGCGCGAATAAGAACAAGAACCTCTCACGAAATGAGAGAGGCGTGGAAATTTCGGAATTCGCCCTGGCCGCATTGCTGATCGTGTTGGTCATCATTATGGCCTTCACAGATCTGGGTACCTCGATCGCCGAAAAAATCTCCGAGTGGAAGAACGCTGTCAGCAGCAACTAAATCAACTCCTCACCCCCTGTTTGAACCAATCAGCAAACTTCTTTATCCCTGTTTCAATCGGCGTCGTCGGCTGGTAACCGAGCAGTTTCCGCGCTTTGGTGATGTCTGCGTGCGTGAGCGGCAGGTCGCCGGGCTGTGGCGGGCAGCGCTCGATGAGCGCTTTCAGGCCCAGGGCTTCTTCAAGTAGTTCGATCATCCGATTGACCGTGACGGTCTGCGACTCGCCCAGGTTGATGATCTCGAACGGTGAGGCGTCGTATTCGAGCGAGGCCATCATGCCTTGCAGGATGTCGTCGATGTATGTGAAGTCTCGTTCGGCCGAGCCATCGCCGTAAACCGGAATGGGTTTGCGGGCGGCGATCATCCGCGCGAATTTGTGAATCGCCAGGTCGGGGCGCTGTCGCCCTCCGTAAACCGTGAAGAATCGCAGGCAGACGACCCGCATCCCGTAAAGATGGCTGTAAGTATGCGCCAGTAGCTCGCCCGAAGCCTTGGTCGAGGCGTAAGGTGACACCGGAGCGAGCGGGGCGTCTTCTCTGAACGGCGGGGTCGCCGCCGGGCCATAGACTGAGCTGGACGAGCCGAAGACGAACTTCCTGACGCCGTTGCGCTCGGCCAGTTCGAGCAGATTCATCGTGCCGTTGATATTGACCTCGGTATAGGCGCGCGGCTCGCTGACCGACGGGCGTACGCCGGCCTTCGCCGCCAGGTGGACGATCGCGTCGAAATGGTATTCCGCGAAGACTTGTTTCAACGCCGCGTAGTCGCGGATGTCGGCCTTGACCATGATGTAGGCCTGGTTGTTGACGTGATCGGCGATGTTTGCTCGCTTGATCTGCGGGTCGTAAAATTCATCGAAATTATCCACGACAACGACCCTTGAGGGGCGCTGCGCTAATAAACGATCAACCAGGTGACTGCCGATGAATCCGGCTCCGCCCGTGACGAGAAACCGCTTTCCTGTTACATTCATAGCGAAACTTATAGCACACCCGTACTTCCGAACACGACTTTTGTGAAACCTTTGTCGCGAAATCCGCACTAACCAGACGGAACTGAGCGGGCAGACTTTAGTCCGCCCCACTCTAACGACGAACGGCCGATGAGTGATTCAATAGCCGCGGTTAAAAATGAGAAGACGAAAGACGAAGCCTGCAGGAAGGCCGACGGAGATGTAAGGATGGCGTTTGCGGAAATATCTCCGGGCGTGGTGGCTCGGGCGAAATGCGGCGACGAAGACGCTTTCCATCTGATCTTCAACCGCTACGGCCGTCCCGTGCTTAGCTTCATCCACAACTTCGTCCACGACCGCGCGCTGGCCGAGGAGCTGGCGCAGGAGACCTTCGTCCGCGCTCACCGGAACTTGTGCGGATTGAAAGACGACCTGCGACTCTCGACGTGGCTGTTCGGGATCGCGCGCAACGTCGCGCGCGAAGCGGCGAGGCAGGCGCGAAAAGACGACATGAAAGTAGGACTGGACGAACCCGAAAGTTTGCGGCTGGTATCGAAAGGCGTTTTGCCCGAAGGCGCGCTGCTCGACCGCGAGTTGACCGAGGCGATCCGAAAGGCCTTGGTTGAGCTCGACGATGACAAGCGGATCGTTTTCAGCCTGAAGATCTTTCACGAAAAGAGTTACGAAGAGATCAGCGCAATCACGGGCCATTCGATCGGCAAATTGAAGACCGATCTGCACCGCGCCAGGCTGGAGATGCGAAAACGCATCGCGCCGTATCTCTCAATGCGCGCGGCGCATTGACGGCGCCGCGCGCGGGCAAGCGATTTAGCGGAGCGATTATGAATTGCGAACGTTGCAGAAATGAGCTTGAAGATTTTCTTTACGGCGAACTCCGCGAGGCGCTTGCCGCCGAGGTCCGGGCCCATCTCGCGATTTGCGCCGTCTGCGCCGCCCTGCGCGGCGAGATCGAGCGCGAGAACGAAATCTTCGGGCGTTTTTACGATCAGACTTCGATCGAGCCCGCCGCCGAGTCATGGGAGGCGATCCGCGCCCGCATCAACAGCGATGCCCGAGAGCGCGCGCAAATCGACGGGAGCGCTTGGAGTCCGGCCTTCAGGCCGCTCGATTCC
>DATEMG010000761.1:0-8761 GCA_035275805.1 Blastocatellia bacterium | reverse complement strand
ACTTCATCAGTCAAATTCGCTCTTGTCGGCATAACAAAAAGCTATCATCAATTACTTGCCTTCAGCAATTATTGCGCTGTTACGCATCGACTGTGGATCAGTTTTGATCTTTTGCAGCCTTGGCGCGCGCGCGCCAATCGGATTCCATCTTCCGCAGGCCGTCGGCGTCCGCCGCGTCGGGTTTCAAAGCCAGATAGCGGCGTATCGAGTCGGCGGCCTCCTTGAACTTCTGTTCGTGAGCGAAGACCTCGGCCAGATAGACGTGGGAGCGCGCGGCGCTCTCCGGCCCCAGCTTCAAGGCTTCCTCCAAACACTGTTTGGCCGGCTCGTATCGGCTGAGCGAAAGGTTGGCGTATCCGAGCAGCAACAGCGTCAGAGGGACTTTCGGCTCCATAACGAACGCCCGCTCCAGGTTGCTCACCGCCGCATCAAACTGCTTCTGCTGAATCTGGCAATAGCCGAGGCCGCGCACCGCCGGGACGTATTTTTCGTTGAGTCGCAGCGCCCGCTCGAAATCGGCCGCGGCCTCGGTCAACTGGTTGCGCCCCATCAGGAGGTTGGCGCGTTCGGTCAGCGCCTGAAAATATTCGGGGTAAAGTTCGACGGCCTGATTGAAAGCGGTGAGCGCCTTCTCGCCCTGGTTCTCTTTTTGCAGTTTCACTCCTTGATCGTAGGCCTTGCGCGCCGCTTTAGGGATGTTTTGCGTCGCTTCGGCCACGCTCACTGTGCCCGGCTTGGCTTCGCGTTTGTCGCCGTGCAGCGGCAGACGCAGGTAGACGTCGATCTGCACGCGGTTGGAGAAGGCGCGCGTGCTGTCCGATTCGGCCCGCTCGCTGTACTGTTCGGGGGCGTCCGGGTTGGTGGCCGAGACCTGATAGCGCCCGGCGCTCACGCCGCGGATTTCGTAACGTCCGTAATCGTCGGTCAGGATTTCACGTTTCAACCCGCTGGCCATTTCGACCTTGACCAGGACGCGCGACGCCGGGTTGCCGTCAGGCAGACTTACGCGGCCAAAGACCGTGATGTTGCCCTGCCCCAAGGCTGTGGCGATTAACATAGGGCAAATCGCGAGCGCGAGTAATGCCGTCAGACCTGCCGCGCGGCGCCGACTTTTCAGGTATTGTGATTTCGCCATACACACCCCCTTCAGTAAAAACGGGGGTTGCAAACCTGTTGCAACCCCCGTGGTTTATTGCGGTCGCAGTTTGCGGTTAGAAGTAAATCTTGGCCGCCAACTGTATCCGCCTGT
Organism: Blastocatellia bacterium; assembly: GCA_035275805.1. Lineage (GTDB taxonomy): Bacteria > Acidobacteriota > Blastocatellia > RBC074 > RBC074 > JAJVID01. The sequence continues at coordinate 7,512 of DATEMG010000761.1, read as the reverse complement.
TGTTAGAGACAAAGTCGGGTTGTCCGCTGAACTCACCCAAGGCGCGACCCAGACGGCCGGTGGCCGGCGAGACGCCATTGCGGGTATTGCGGATTGTCTGGGGCGACCCCAGTTGCTTCGTTCCGTACTGACTGAAGTTGGTGATGTCCCAAGTCAGCCCTGTATTGAAGTTGTCGAATTGCGCATGGTTGAAGGCGTTGAACATCTCCAGGCGCAACTGGATGTAACGTTGACCTTCCTTGCCTAGCGGGAAGCTCTTGAAGATAGACAGGTCGGTGACGTTGATGCCGGGCCGCCGGATGATGGAGCGCGCTTGCGGGCCGGGGTTGATATTCGGAAGACTGAGCTTCGTGATGTCCAGCGAAGACCCGCCTTGCGTCGCGCCTCCCGTGACGTTAGTTTGCGCGTCGCCTGTGAGGACCAGCCGCGGGCCTTCCGTCCACGAACCGGTGATGCGTTGGTTTGTGTTGATGTCCGGAATACCGAAGCCGAGTTCAGTCGGCACGCCCGACTGGAACGTCGTGACGCCGGTCACCTGCCAGTTGTTCAGGGCGCCTTTCAGGAGGAAGTTGTCGGTTTTGAACTTCGGAAGGTCCCACAAATAGTTGACGACCAGGTTGTGTGTGCGGTCAAAGCTGAGTATCCGGTAGTCAAAACAACGTGAGCAAGCAATGTTAATGAAGTTGCCTTCGACATCAGATGCCGTGCCCAGCGCCTTCGACCAGGTGTAGGCCGCGCCGAGACTCAACCCCTGCTTGAATCGCCGCTGCACCGTGGCTTGCAGGGAGTGATAGTTGGAAGAGCCGCCGAAGGTCTTCATCTGCACCGTGCCATACCCGCGGAACCGGCTTAAAAAGTCTGCCGGCAGCGCCTTCGAGCCGTCGAAACTCAGCCCGGCGTTTTTGTAAACATCCGCGATGCTCGCATCCGCAGTCGGCACGATGCCGTCCGCGAATTGCGATGGGTCTTGCGCGGCTCTGGTGAAGAGGAAGCCATACGGAATCGCGTTGATGTTGATGTCTTCCGGCAGGTGGCGCGAGAGCGTGCCGACGTAGCCGACGCTCAGCACCGTGTCGAAGCCGAGATCATGCTGCACCTGCAAGCTGAAGCTCTGCACGTTCCCGATGTGGCCGCCGAAATCGGCGCCGCGCACGGACACCGTGCCGAGCGGCGGGAGACCGGTCACCGGGTCACGCGGGATATTCCCCCCGGCGTTGGCGAAGGTGTCGAGGGCCGCGAAATCGAAGCGTGGGTTGACGAAGGTCGGCGGTTGCTCAACAGACGGGAAGACCACGTTGTTGCCAGAAACGCGGTCGTAACCAATACGGTAACCGCCGCGCACGACTGTCTTCTGATCGCCAAATATATCGTAGGCGAAGCCTAAGGCAGGGCCGTATTGAATGCCCCGATTCTGGAAGCCGCCGCGATCAATGTCCGTATCCGGACGTTGCATGCCGTTGAAACTGTTGCCCGAACCAGGCACGACGCGCCCGACCAGGAAGGCCGGCAGCAGCACGCCTGGATTGGCAGGATCAAACGCCTGTTGATTAGCTGCGGTCGACCCGCAAGGGAAGGTGCCGGGCTTGCAGGTGCGCTGAAAGAGACGTACCGTCTGCGCCGGGTTGAACTTAGTCGGATCGAAGTAGCCGCCCTGCAAGCGTTGGTCGAACTGCGGCTGAATTATATTGAAGCGCAGTCCGTAATCGAGCGTCAGCTTCCTGTTAACTTTCCAGTTGTCCTGGATATACCACTCGACGTTGGTCGAACGATATTGACCCTGGTAGATGCCGGTCGTCGGCTGGTTCAGGTTGTCAAAGTTGCCGAGCAACGCGTTGGCGTACGGATGCTGCGCATTGAACGGATTGTTCGTGTTGTTGCCGAAGTTGATGCTCATCGAGTTGCCGGCCGCCTGATCCTTGCGGCTGCGCTGGATGAAGATGCCGGCCTTCGCCGTATGTGTGCCCCAAACCTTGCTGACGTTGTCGTAGAAGTCGAACGTCGTGTTCGAGTTCTTGTAGGGGAACTGCGAATAGCCGTTCGTGCCGGCGAAGTTTTGATTGTTAATGCCGCCGAAGCCGATGTTGATGAACTGCGAGGGCGGATAAGGGAATGGCGTCGGCCAGGTGAAGCCGAAGCCCTTGTAGGTCGCCGCGTCCGCGTTGGTCGGATCGAGCGTCAGGTTGTTCTGGCTGCCGCCGAAGACGAACTCGTTAGTCAGCGTCGGCGATAGCGTCGTGGTCAGGTTGTATGTGCCGTTGAAGGCCGGAGCCTGTTTGAAATCGAGCACGTCGATAGGCACCTGATTGTTGCCGCCCGTCCAGCCCAGGCCGTAGGGCAGAAGCTGTTGATCGGCGTCGCGCGTGTAGCGCACGTACATGCGCGTGCTATCGCTCATGTTGTAGTCGAAGCGGAGGTTGTATTCCTTGCGCGGATAACCGGCGCTGAATTGCGATTGGTGGTTAAAGCGCGCCCCGTTCGGACTGGAGGCCAGCGGGGAGTTCGAGAACCTGTTGAAGTACTTCAAAATCGCCTGACCATTCGCCGTTATGAGCGACTGTGGAATTATATTTCCGGGGAGGCAAGCTCCCTGGTAACTGATTTTCGGGTCGGGATTGGTGGCGGGAGTCGCCTGGCACTTAACCGTATCGGTAAGCGCAATTCTAGGGTCTCTGATAAAGACCGGATTGCCGTTACCGTCTCTGGTAGCGCTGAAATTGCCCAGTACTTCCGCATCCGTCGGCACGCGCGATTGACGCGCGCTGCTCGGCAGCAACTGCTCCTGCCATTCCTGCGAGAAGAAGAAGAAGAGGCGTTCTTTCAGGTAATTGCTGCCGATCTTCGGCAACCAGACCGGGCCGCCTATGTTGTAGCCCTGGTAATTGTAACGATAGAAGTTGCGATCGAGTTTATCAGCGTTGTTGTAGAAGCTGTTGGCGTTGAACTGTTCGTGGCGGTGGAAGTAGTAGCCCGTGCCATGAAACTCCCTGCTGCCGCTCTTGGTCAGCACCTTGATGTCGCCGCCCGCCGAACGTCCGTACTCGGCCTGATATGCGGAAGACAGAATCTTGAACTCGGCGATGTTGTCGAGCGCCAAGGCGATGTGCTGGGTGCCGTTCGACCCGGTGTCGACGTTGGTCGTGCCGTCAATCGTCAGATTGTGCTGGTTGGCGCGCGTGCCGTTGATGTTGAATCCGCCCAGGCCGCCAGGGCCCGCCGTCTGCGCGTTGACGAAGCTGACCACGCCGGGCGTGAGTTTGACCAGGTCCAGATAGTTGCGCCCGTTGAGCGCAAGATTGCGCACCTGTTCGCCGTTGATGGTCTGGCTTATTTCGCCGCTCTCGGTCTTGACCAACAACTGCGCCGCGTCGGCCGTCACTTCGACGGTGTTTTCGATGCCGCCGACTTCGAGCGAGATGACGCCGGTCGATTGTCGGTCAGCGATGTTGAGTATGATTCCCGATTTGACGGTCTTCTTGAAACCGTTGGCCTCTACGGTCACGGAGTAGGTTCCGGGAGGAACCGTGGAGAAAGAGAAGGTCCCTTCAGAGTTCGTCTTGGTTTCGAGTTGAAACCCTTTGCTAGGGTCACTGACCGTTACTTTCGCGCCTGCGAGCGCCCCGCCGTTGGGGTCCTGCACGATGCCGCTGAGGCTGCCGGTGTTTTGCGCGAAGGCGGAAACAGCCAGCAACATCGCCAACGACAAGAGCATAGGCGTCTTCTTGCGAAGATAGGTGATACGCATAATTATCTCCCTGTCAGGTTAAACGCGAGCCGCAACGGCCGCGCATCGGGTTGAGTCACCACGCCGCTCCTCCTGTCAAGGTCAACTTTGCCTGTGAGCGGCGCGGAATCCAGATTTAAATTATTTCTTCGCTTGATCCGTTTCTTTGGACAGAAACTATTCAGGTATGCCTATCATCCCAGCGGTCAACTTCCAATAACCGCGCGGATTATCAAATCGGCTGGATGCGGTGTCAAGCCAATTTGTTCGGGGGACCAACAAATTCTCGCCCCAGGCATCCTTGCTTGAGACACAAGTTCTAAAAATCTTGGGTCCTGTTGAGGGTTATGGTTGCCTGCAGTGGACAGACAGCCACACAAGAACAAACTCAGCTACTTTTAAATCAGAAATTGTGGAGGAATTATTCGTCCCAGCGTCTTCCAGCAAGCCAACGGGCTTTTGAATTATGGTGAAAGTTTTGAACTGCGTCGGCGAGCGGATTATCGGCCCGTTCCATCCAACTGTCAAGATTTGGTCAAACCTTTTGGATATTCAGCTGACTGAATATCATTATTTTTTGCAGGGTTCGGATTGTCATTTTTGTCAGGGTCTGGATCACCATTTTTGTCAGGGCTCGGATCATCGGCTACAATCCGCGCAGTTTCGCAATATTCGGTACAACGCTGCGAGTAAGCAAGCGGTTGCCCTTGACGTGAGCGGCGCTGTGCCGGCGTCCCAACCTGTGGTTTCAGCGCCTAGAGGAGAAAAATGATATGGAAGACCGTCGTGGCTTTTTGAAGGCCGCCGGCGCGGGGGTTCTCAGCGCGGCGGCTTACCGGAACGTCCTCGGCGCGAACGAGCGTGTTCGCGTCGGATTCATCGGCATAGGGTTGATCGGTAAACGACACCTGCTCGATTTTCTCGCCCAGCCCGATGTGGAGGCGGCGGCGATCTGCGAAGTCTACGAGCCTCGGCTACGCGAAGGCATTGCGGCCGTCGAGGAGAAATCCGGCAGGAAGGCCGAGGGCTTCAAGGATTTTCGCCGGATGTACGACCGCAAGGACATTGACGCCGTGGTCGTTTCGACTCCAGACCACTGGCACGCGCCGCAGACCGTCCTGGCGTGCGCATCGGGCAAGGACGTTTACGTCGAAAAACCGATGACGCTCTTCGTCCGCGAGGGCCGGTGGATGGTCGAAGCCGCGAGACATTACAAACGCGTCGTGCAGGTCGGCACGCAGCAGCGTTCGGGCGAGCAATACAAACAATGCGTCGAGATGATCCGCGGCGGCCGCATCGGCGAGGTCCGCAACATCCGTATCTCCAGCTTCCGCAACATCACCCCCGGATTCGCGAAGCCCGTCGGGACCGAAGACTTGTCGGAACAGGATTGGCAAATGTGGCTCGGCCCCGCGACGAACGCGACCTTCGACAAGAATCGCTGCATATATCACTTCCGCTGGTTCTGGGACTATTCGGGCGGGCAGGCCACGAATCTGCTTTCGCACAACATCGACATCGCGCAATGGGCGATGCGAGCAATGCCGTCGAAAGTCGCGTCGTTCGGCGGGCGCTATTCGCTGAAAGGCTTCGGCGAGACCCCCGACGTTATGGAGACGATCATTGAATATCCCGGGTTCATCTTGAACTGGTCGAACAGCGAAATCAGCGCCTCGCGTCGTGGCGGGAGCCTGGAATTTCTGGGGACTAAAGGGATGCTGCGGCTCGAACGCAGTGGTTTTGAAATATTCCCCGATTCGGAGATTCCGGCGGACGATCAGATTCCGCGCTTCACCGAGCCGCGCAGAGCGCCTGCGGCCCCGCAGCCTCGCACCGAGGCGATGAAGAAAGACGGGTACGAACAGGTGCGCGACCAATTCGTCCCTCACGTCCGTAATTTCCTCGATTGCGTAAAATCGCGCCAGCAGCCGGCCTCTGACGTCGAGAGCGGTCACAAGACCTCGATCGCCTGCCATCTGGCCAATATCGCCATGAAGGTCGGGCGCATGGTTCGCTGGGACGACGCGAAGGAAGAGATCATCGGCGATCGCGACGCGTCGAAGCTGCTGGTCAAAGAATATCGCGCGCCGTGGGACCGTGAATTGAAGGCCGTTTTGTCGAAAGTGTAGGAATAGATCGGTTTGCAATTGCGTATATGGTGTGGGGCGATTTGTTTAATCGCCCTGTTTGAGGCTTTGTCCATTCAGGAAAGAAGCGCGAGTAAACAACTCGCGCCACAGCTCACGTACACGCAATCGCAATCCACTCTAGTAACCACAAGAGGAGCTTCCAATGACTTCACGACGTGAATTTCTATATTCAGTTTCCGCGATGGCTGCGACGTCGTTTATCGAACCTGTCGCCAACTCCGCAACGAAAAGTTATGGCATCGCCTACACCTCCTTCCCCGTCCGGATGCGCCAGGCGCGCGAAGCGGCTGGCGGTTCAGGCAATCAAGGCCCGGCGATCCCAGCGGAAAAATTCATCGACCTCTGCCATAGTTTCGGCGGGGACGGATGCCAGATGGATTTTTCGCAACTGGCTTCGACTGACGCCGAGTATTTGAAACGCATTCGCGCGCAGTTCGAAGCGAAAGGGATGTTCATGGAACTGGCCGTGAGGGCGAGGGCGCTTGAGAGCGAAGAGGAGGTCGCGAGGATCGCGGCTGCGGCCCATCAGTTGGGCGTTTCGTGTCTGCGCGTGGCCTGTTTGAGCGGGCGGCGTTACGAAGACTTCCACGAGATGGCTAAGTGGAAAGAGTTCGTCGCGCATTGGCAAAAGACTCTGGAAAAAGCCGAGCCGTTGTTGAAAAAACACAAGTTGCCGGTCGGCGTCGAAAATCACAAGGACTGGCTGGCGGACGAACAGGCCGCGATGCTCAAACGTATCGGCAGCGAGTACATGGGCGTGTGCGTGGATTTCGGCAACAACGTGGCGCTGCTCGAAGATTCGCTGGAGGTCGCCGAGAAGCTCGCGCCATACGCCGTGACCACCCATTTGAAAGACATGGCCGTGCGGCCTTACGACGAGGGCTTCGAACTTTCCGAGGTCGCGTTGGGCGACGGCGCCACGCCTCTGGCGAAAATCATCTCGACGCTGCGCAAACATCGCGGCGACATTCACATCTGCCTGGAAATGATCACGCGCGACCCGTTGAAGGTCCCTTACAAGACCGATCGCTACTGGATCACGCATGAGCGTCGCGACGAAGCGCGCATCCGCAAATTCGAGAACACGGTTCTCAAACAGGCGTGGACGAAGCCGCTGCCGCGCGTCACGGAACTCGGCGCCGCGCAGGCGCTGGCTTTCGAAGACGAAAATCTGCGGCGCTGCGCCGCTTATGCGAAACAGACACTCAAGCTTTAGCAAATGAGGACAGACAGGATTTACAAGATTTACAGGATGAGGAGAAAGAAAATCAATCCTGTAAATCTTGTAAATCCTGTCTATTTTCGGAGGAGATAGACGAAGATGGATATGCCGAACGGCTCTCATAAAAAAGTGATGGACCTTTTTCGATTGGACGGCCGCGTCGCACTGGTCACGGGCGGATCGAAAGGGCTGGGGTTTGTCATCGCGCAGGCCTTCGCGGAGGCGGGCGCGGACGTGGCCGTCGTCAGCCGCACGATGGAAGACTGCCGCAAAGCCGCGAACGAAATCGCCGAGTCAACCGGGCGTCGCGCCGCCGCGTTCGCCGTCGACGTGACCAGCGGAGACGAATTGAAGCGGTTATCGGCGGAGATCGAGGAATCGCTCGGCGCTGTAGACATTCTGGTCAATAACGCGGGGAT
>DATEMG010000760.1:0-5656 GCA_035275805.1 Blastocatellia bacterium | reverse complement strand
ACCGAACGGCCGTCGGCGCGCTTCGTGAATGTCACCATGCACTCGCGCGGCGCGGGCCACAGCGCGCTTTCGCGCCCGATGTACTTATAACTCCACTGGCCGACGAAATAATCGATCGACTGTCTCTGCTGCGGCTGCGGCACACTTACGCGATCGCGTCCCTGCCCCTGCCCCTGCCCCTGCCCCGGTCCTTGCCCTTGCGCCCCCGGCTGTTGGCCGGCCGATGCGGATGTCGCTGGGGCGCTCGCGTCCGCGCTGACGCGTTTGAGATCAAAGCCTATTGTGATGCTCTGGCCGCCGAAATCGAGCGCGCCCTGCCCTTTCATCGTCTCCCCGGCGAGCGTGAAGCTGTAATTGATTGTGATGGCGGCCTGCGGCGTCTCGATGTCGGCCTTGGCCGTGACCTTATCACCATCAATCTTGAAATCTTTGAGTTGTATCACCATGCCCCCCATGCCGGGCATTACGCCAGTGTAAACGTCGCCTTCTTTCTTGATGACCAGGTTTGTCTCGCGCTCGCCTTGCGGCGATTGAGCCTTGCCCTCCCATCTCCCGACGAGTTTGTCTTGCTGGGCGAAGGCGGCGACGGAGAGCAGTTGAACGGATATGATAATCGTGCAAACGACGCCACAGATATAGATTGCTCGGCGCATCAGTTGTTTCCTCCGAAATTTGGATTGTTGGCGCCACAGACTTTAGTCTGTCCGCAGCGTGGATTCAGGACGGACAGACTTTAGTCTGTCCCACGCACCTGATAAGACGACGCGTCTCGGCAAGTGGTTTCTCATTACACGTCGAAGGCGTCAAGGCCGGTAATGTGTTTTCCAATCGCCAGCGTGTGGACTTCGTGCGTGCCCTCGTACGTGTAGACCGATTCGAGGTTGCACATGTGGCGCATGATCGGGTAATCGGCGGTGATGCCGTTCGCGCCCAGGATCCCGCGCGCCGTCCGCGCGCATTCGAGGGCCATCGCCACGTTGTTCATCTTCGCCATCGAGACGTGAATAGGCTCCATCACGCCCGAATCTTTCATCCTGCCGAGCTGCAAACAGAGCAACTGGGCTTTGGTGATCTCGGTCAGCATCTCGACCAGTTTCTTCTGCGTCAACTGGTATCCGGCGATGGGCTTCGAAAACTGGACGCGCTGTTTGGCGTATTCGAGCGCGCTCTTATAACACGAAATGGCCGCGCCGACCGCGCCCCATGCGATGCCGTAACGCGCCTGCGTCAGACACATCAGCGGGCTTTTCAGTCCTTTGCTTTCCGGCAGAACGTTAGTTTCGGGAATCAGGCAGTCTTCGAAGACCAGTTCCGACGTGACCGACGCGCGCAGGGAGAGTTTATGTTTGACCTCCGGCGCTCTGAAACCGGGCGTCCCTTTCTCGACTATAAAGCCCCGGATCGCGTCGTTGTCGTCCGTCTTGGCCCAGACGACGGCAATGTCGGCGATCGAGCCGTTGGTGATCCAGGCCTTGCTGCCGTTGAGCAGCCATCCGTCTTTGGCGCGACGGGCGCGAGTCCTCATGCTCGCGGGGTTCGATCCGGAATTCGGCTCGGTCAATCCGAAACAGCCTATGACTTCGCCGGCGGCCATGCGCGGCAGATATTTTTGTCGATGCTCTTCGCTGCCGAAGGCGTAGATCGGGTACATGCAGAGCGAACTTTGAACCGAGGCGAAGCTGCGGATGCCCGAATCCCCCGCCTCCAGCTCCTGCGTAATCAACCCGTAGGTGACATTGTTGACGCCCGCGCAGCCATATTTTTCGGGCAGGTTCGATCCCAACACGCCCAGTCTGGCCAACTCCGGGATCAACTCCGCCGGAAACCTGCCCTCTTCATAACATTCGGCGATGATCGGATTGACGCGTTCGTTGACGAAGGCGCGTATCGAATTGCGCGCCAGCTTCTCCTCGTCCGAGAGTAATAGATCGAGTTTTAGAAAATCCACTTCGGCTGAACTCATGATTGCATCCTTTCAATCCCGAGTCAGTACCGCGAGCGGTGGCGAGCGCGGCTTCCGCAATCGGATCTTTCAGGGAGACACGCTCGCTACCGCTCGCGGTACTGACTCGACATTACCTGGTAATTTCAAACAGCGCCCAATCCCCGGTCTTCATGTCGCGCAGCAAGCCGCGCGTCCATTCGTATTCTTTGCGCCGTTTCAGAAAATCTTCGGCGATGAAATCAGGCGCGCAGGTGTGACCGTATGATCCCCACAATTGCATTTTTTCGGCCAACCGCGCGTCCATCACCTTCGCCTGCGCTGTGCCGCCGGGGAAATAAGCGGGCCAATCCCATTCTGGCACGCCGCGTGGCGATGATTCCACTGTTCAGGGCGCCTCAATATTAATTGGACGCTCACCGTGAGATTTGGATGGTGGAGACGGCGTCGCGCGTAAGCGAGCGCGCCAATAAATCGCCACGCCGAGCAGAATGAGAAAAGCCACGCCGCCAATAACTTTCGCTTCATACTCTACCCAGTTCCCGGCGCCGGGCGGCGGAACCAGCGCCAGAACCATCGCGAAGATCGTGACCAGCAATCCGCTGATCCCGATGGCATAAGCTCCGGCGGTTCCTCCGGGCGCGACCCTCACGTCGGGGCTGACGCCTTCCCTGCGGCGGTGAATCAGAAACACGATGAAAAGATAAATGTACGTCACATAGTAGATGATGAGCTGGGCGCTCAACAAAGTGAGATACACCTGGCCGACCCCGGTCTCTTTGCCAAGCTGCATTATCAGTAAAAAGAGCGTCGCCAGCCCTGTCTGCGCCAGTATCGCAACATAAGGCGTCTTCCACCGCGGATGAACACGGCCGAAAGCCGGTGGGAAGTACCGATCCAGACCTATGCCAAGCGCCACTCGCGCCGGGCCCATCAACCAGGCGCCCACGCCGCCGAGACTGCCGAGGGTGTAAAGCACGGCGCAGATAGGCGCGACCCACCACAGGTTTGCGCTGATCTGTCCCATCCCAATCTCGATCGTTTGAAGAAAACCTGACGTGACATTGATCCGCTCATTCGGCACGGTCCACAAGACCGATCCCGTTCCGAGAATGTAGATGATCGCGATCAGAGGGGCGGAAATGAAAATCGAACGCGGAAGCGTTCGGCGCGGCTCTTTCACTTCGCCGCCCATCGTCGCCGAGAGTTCCAGGCCAGCGTAAGCGAATGCGATGTACGCCCACAAGTTGAGCGAATCGTAATCTGTTGATTTGGGAATTAGATCGTTCGCCGTGATCGAATTCGCAGCGGGCAGAAAGAGTACTCCGTAAATTCCCACGAGGATGATCAAAATTCCCGGAATGTACGTGCCAATTCCGCCGATGTTCTGAAGCCACTTTCCCACTCTGACGCCGAAAATATTGACCGCCGTCGCGATCCAAAGCATGACGAGCGTCGCGCTGATGACGTATGTGGAATTATCTCCCAGCTTTGAATCGCCCTCACCGGTGATGAAGGTTGCGACCACCGCCGCCGAAATAAGCAGGCTCGGATAATAAAGAACGTTGTTGATCCAATAACACCATCCGCACAGGAACCCATGGCCTTCTCCGAGCGCGCGTTTCGTCCAATCGTATATGCCTCCGACGTTCGGAAAGCGCGATGAAAGCTCCATCACCACCAGCCCTTGCGGCACGAAGAAGAAGATTGCGGCCAGCACCCACAACCCCAGGGTCACCGGACCTGCCTTGGCCGACGTGGCCAGGTGTCGCAGGCCGAGCACGGCCACAAGGTTCATCAGAACGAGGTCGCCGAGCTTGAGCGCTCGTACAAGTTGGACAGGCTGCGAGGTGGTTTGTGTCGTCTCCGTAGTCATATGTCTCGAAAAAAGAGATTAAGAATAAATGCGCAAGGATGGCCGCCATTCTCGCTGAAAGGCGGAAAAATGAACAGATTCAATCTCCTGGGATGCGAAGAAGATTGGCCGCCCGCGCGCCTCTCAGATCGAAGTTTATGGGGTAGGCTCGAAGATCACTTTTTCGACGCCCTGAACTTCCCGCCCGCCTCGAATTTCGCCGCCATTTCCTTGTAAATCCGCGCGGCCAACCCGTCAGGGTAAGTTTGGTAGGGCTGATAGAGATTCATATGATCGCGTTCCGGCACAAGCTCGCACACAGCGTCGCTGCCCTTCTCTTTAAAGAATCCGCAGAGCATCTTCACGGCCTCTTCCAATCGAAACGTGTCGGCGTCGCCGCAAATCACATTGATCTTGCCTTTGAGCTTCGGCGCGAGCCGGGTCCAGTTGTTTTCGAGGATCAGCCGGATGTCGTAATTTTGCCAGTATTTCAAGACCTCTTGATTCAACTCGCCCGATTCGCGGTTGAACATTTTCATCGGGCGGCCGTCTTCGCCGCGCGGACTCCAGACCCATTCGAACGAGGCGAACTGGCCGCCGTATTCGCCGGTGACCTCCTCCTGCCGCGCGAACTGTTCGATGCTGACGATAAATTTGCCGCCCATCCGCGCCAGTTGTTTCGGCGAGCCGTCGCGCTCGCGGTAAGCGTTGTCGGTCGAGCCCGGCGTCGCGTCGATGCCCGTGAAGCTGCGCAGGTCAACTGGGTCGGGCGCCGTAGACCACGTCCCGCCGAAGAAATCGGGATAGGTCACCTGCAACCAGAGCGTGCTCCATCCGCCCGACGAATGGCCGGTCAGAAAACGCGCGTAAGCTTTGTTGGCCAGTCGGAATCGCTTTTCGAGATGCGGGATGAACTCTTCTGTCAAAGCCTTTCCCCACGGGCCGTTGTTGACCGAATCGGCGAATTCGTGATGGCCGGTCGGGAACGAGCCGTCCAGATAGACGTGAATCATATCGGCGCTCTTATCCTCGCCCATCTCCATGAAGAGTTGGCTACTCTCGCGCCAAGCTCGGGTGTGATCTCCGCCGAAGCCGTGGACGTGATAGACGCCCGCGTAGGTCTTCTTCAGGTCTTTGCCATAACTCGGCGGCAGAACGACTCCGGCGCGCATCGTGATCGCGCGCCCCCAGAATTTTGTGAGCATTGGGCTCTGAAATTCGACGAGCTTGACGTTCTCGGTGTCTGCGGGTTTGAAGAGCGCGGGTGTCGAACGAGTCAACGTCAATTCAATCGGCTTAGCATTCGCTGGGTTCAGGTTTTCGACTTTGAGGACAGCGCTGGTCAGATCGCCCTCGTCCCCTCCGTGGTAAGCATAGTTGTGATCCAGGTCGAGCAGAGCCATCACCTGATACGTTCCCGGCCTGGCCTGGGAGAACGGCCTTGGATAGGCCTTCATATTGGGATCGAATTCGACCGTGGCGCCGGGGGCTAAATACTCGACCTCAGTCGCGGCAACCCAGGTCGAGCCGGGGATGAGGCCGATCTCGATCGTCTGCATCTCCCGCGGCGCGCTGGTCATCAACAGCAGCAAGCGGCCCGAGGCGCCTTTCGGCGCGAGCCCTTTTGAGAGTGTGACGCGGAACCGCAGCGGCGACCCGTGTTCCTGATTTCGCGTCGCGGCGGGGGATGAGAATAGGAAGAGCGCGCAGAGGGCGGATAAGACAAAACCTGGACGGCGAAGCATCGAGCAGAATCCTTTCATTAACTTTCGAGTCGGGAAGACGGCGCCTTGAAGCGCGATTATTCTTACCCAAATCGAAAAAAAGCGATACGGCGCCGGCGCTCTTTATTTCAGGTG
>DATEMG010000759.1:0-5457 GCA_035275805.1 Blastocatellia bacterium | reverse complement strand
CTCCCCACTCCCCGCTTCCCGTCTCGAAAAGCCGTGTTTGACGGCGTGAAAATCTAGTTGCTATGATGCGGGCCTACTCCCTACCCCACTCACAATTGAATTTTTCAAGGAGAGCTATGTCAGACAAACCCACGGTGACCTTCGGCATCATCAAGCCCGACGCGGTGCGCGCGGGCAACACTGGCGCAATCATTCAACGCCTCACCGACAAGGGCTTCAAAATCCGCGCGATGAAGATGCTGCATATGTCGAGGCCGGTGGCCGAAGGTTTTTACGCCGTGCACCGCGAGCGCCCCTTCTTCGGCGACCTTGTCGAGTTTATGACGAGCGGCCCGAGCGTCGTTATGGCGCTGGAAAAAGACGACGCGGTGCAGGCCTGGCGCGATCTGATGGGGCCGACCGATTCGACGAAGGCGCCGAAAGGCACGATTCGAGGCGACTTCGGCAAGAACGTCGGCGAAAACGCCGTGCATGGCTCCGACTCACCTGAAAACGCGAAAATCGAATTGAGTTATTTCTTCAACGCGACCGAGTTTTGTTAATTGATTATGGCCCCGTTCGGCAAGTTGATGATCATCTTCGGCGTGGCGCTGGTCCTCATCGGCGCGCTGTTCCTGCTCGGCGACAGGCTGGCGTGGCTTCGCCTCGGGCGGCTGCCCGGCGACTTCAGTTGGTCGAACCGCAGCGGTTCTGTGAGGGTCTATTTTCCTCTGATGACGATGCTGCTGCTAAGCCTGCTGCTGACGCTGGTCTTCTGGCTGCTGCGCAAATAATGAGATGGCGATTCTGGAAGCCCGCAATGTGACGCGCGAATATCGGATGAAGGCCGAGAACGTGCGCGCGCTCGCCGAAGTCTCAGTGGCCGTCGAACCCGGCGACTTCGTGGCCATTCTCGGCACGAGCGGTTCAGGAAAATCGACGCTGTTGAACCTTTTCGGCGGCCTCGACCGTCCGACTTCGGGCGAGATTCTTTTCGACGGCCAGAGCCTGGGGCCGCTCTCCTCGTGGGAGATGTCGCGGTACCGCCTCCGGCGCGTCGGGATGATCTTTCAGAGCTTCAACCTGATTCCGACGATGAGCGCGAGAGAGAACGTCTCGCTCGCGCTGGCGTTCGCCGGGCTGGGCAAGGGCGAGCGGCGCAGGCGTTCGTTGGAATTGCTCGACCGTGTCGGGTTGTTGAAGCGCGCCGACCACCTTCCCTCAGAGCTATCAGGCGGCGAGCAACAGCGCGTCAGTATCGCGCGCGCCATAGCCAACGAGCCTCAAGTCCTGTTGGCGGACGAACCCACTGGCAATCTGGACAGCAGCCGCGCCGCCGAAGTGATGGGCGTGCTGGACGAAATGCGGCTGCGCGACGGCAAAACTATTGTTCTGGTGACACACGATCGGGAACTGGCGGACAGATTCGCTACCCGCGTCATCAGGCTTAAAGACGGCAAGGTAATGTCGGATTGACGACGGGGCCGTTCATATCGCAAAAAGTGACGCGAGAGAAAAGAATGAAAATCAACCACGAAGAAGCGAAGAACACGAAGAAATTTAAGAAAAACCTTCGCTCTCTTCGGTTCTTCGCGGTTGATTTTCTGCAGGAGGGGGGATGAAATTCGCTGACATAATCGCGCTCGCGCTGCGTAATCTCCGGCAGGCCAGACTGAGAACCTCGTTGACGGTCATCGGCGTCGTCGTCGGCGTCGCGGCGATCGTCACGATGGTCAGCTTCGGGTTGGGTTTGCAAAACAACCTCTTGAGAGACGCGCTGGCCCGGATCGACCTCTTTACCTCGATCACCGTGATGGGGCCGGGGACGGACGCTCTGCTGGCGTTGCGGGATCAGAGCCAGGACGGAGCGGCGAGCGATAACGGCGCCGGCGACTCGAACGGGGAGAAATCTGACGGCGCCGCGTCGGCGACGCCGGAGCCGTCGCCGACGCCCGCGCGCATGCTCGACGACGCGGCCATCGCCGAATTGCAGGGCCTCAGCGGCGTCAGATACGTTCTGCCGAACTTCAGTTTTTCCAGCTACGTGCGGTTCGAGGGCCGGACGCGCCGCTCCTTCATCGGCGGGGCTCCGCAAGCGATCGAATACAACCCGCGATTCAAAAAGTTCCTCGCGGGGCGCCATTTCACCGTCGCCGGTGCGCGCGAGGTGGTCGTCACCGAAAGGTTCATCTCCTGGGTCAGGTCGAAGAACAAGCCCAACGGTAATCGCCGCCGCCGCCCCGGAGGACCGTTCCAGATGGCGCCGACCAGGCCGGAAGAGGAGCGGGCGCGAGAGGCAAATGGAATTCTCGGCAAGGAGATAGTCTTACTGATACCGCGCGAGCAGAACGCCCCGCCTTCCGCCGTCTTCGGTATCCCAATAATCGACGCCTCGTCGAGTGAAAACGGCGACTTCGCGTCGGAATTCGGCGCTCAGTATGAAGAACTTGTCTATCGCGTCGTCGGCGTGTTGAAAGCCGAGGATGGCTTTGACATCAACAACTTCATGGAGACCGACATGTTCATCCCGCTCGACCAGGCGAAAGATTTCCGCGAAGCCAACCGCGATCCCATGTCGCGCATCGGCGAATTCCTCGCCGGGGACACCGGCTATCAAAACGCCGAAGTCCGCGTCATAGATGTCGCCCAGGTCGAGAGCATAAAAGAAGAGATCAAGAAGCGCGGCTTCCGCGCCTGGAGCCTCACCAATCAGGTCGAAGAAGTCAAACGGGTGTTCCTGATCGTTAACAGCGCGCTGGCGCTGATCGGTGGCATCTCGCTGCTGGTCGCGTCGTTCGGCATCTCGAACACTATGATCATGTCGATCCGCGAACGGACGCGCGAAATCGGCGTCATGAAAGCCATCGGCGGGTCGGACGGCGAGATCATGCGAATCTTCTTCGTCGAGGCGAGTCTGATCGGATTGACCGGCGGGGCATTCGGCGTGCTCGGCGGATGGGGAATTGACCGCGTGGCTAACACGCTCGCCAACAGATGGATATTGAATCAGGTAGGACAGGCGGTCCGGCGCATCGAGTTCTTCGCGATCCCGTGGTATCTCTCCACGGGCGCGATATTGTTCGCCCTCATCATCAGCCTGATCGCAGCCATTTATCCGGCGATGCGCGCGGCCAAGGTCGATCCGATCAAGGCGCTGCGGTATGAATAGGCGGTATTTACTGGCCTGACATCTGTACAACGACCTCGCGCCTGCGGGGCCGGTTATCGAAATCGATCAACACAATCTGTTGCCAGGTTCCGAGCAGCAAGCGCCCGTCCTTGAACGGCACGGTCAGTGAGCATCCCAGCAGCGCCGCTCGGACGTGCGAATGGCCGTTGCCGTCATGCCAGGTGTCTTCGTGGTGATAACGCGCGTTCTGCGGGGCAATCTTTTCAAACGCGGCTGGGATGTCTTTGAGCAATCCGGGTTCGTATTCGATAGTCGTGATTCCGGCGGTCGAACCAGAAACGAAGACCAGCGCCTGGCCGTGCGAGAATCCGTGACGCCCGAGCAGCGCGGAGACCTGCGGGGTGATGTCGATGATGTCCGCGTCGCCGCGCGTCGAGAGGGAAATTGAATCAGTGATGAGTTTCATGGCTATGCCTTTCTGACGATCAGCGCGTCTTCCACATGCGGGTTGCTGTGCAGCGTGACATGGACCGGACAGCGTCCGGCGATGTACAGCAGCCGCTCTTTCTGCTCTTCTGTCACGTCGCCCGTGACGTAAATCAGCCGGCTGATGTGCTGTACTTCCTGGTCATTCAATCGTTCCTCTTTAACGCAGGATTCGCAGTCGTCAATGTGGATGCGGTCGAAAGTGAGCGACACTTCGACGTCGGTGATCGGCAATTTCTTCCGTTCGACGTACATCTTCAGCGTCATCGCGGTACATGCGCCGAGCGCGGCAAGCAGCAGTTCGTAGGGCGACGGACCTTCGTCCGTCCCGCCAACCTCCTTCGGCTCGTCAGCGATGAGCGTGTGGGCCCCGGCGGTGATCTGCGTGCGGAAACCTTCTTTCATCGTGAGTTTGACGCGGACTTCGTTCATCTGGATTTGATTCTGTCTTGGAGCTCACTTCCGAACTGTTCGAGCTGTTTGATTGTCGCCCGAACATCATCTTCGGTGGTGCGCGGGTTGATGGTACAGAGGCGCATCACGGTTTGGCCTCTCAGCGTGGTTGAGTTTGCGAAGGCGAATCCGTCCTCGGCCATCGCTTCGACCATTCGGCGATGGATTTCGCCGATCTCGCTCTCCGAACAGTCTTCCGCGACAAAAATGAAAGTGACTATGCCGAATGTGGCGGGGCTGATAATCCGCCAGCAATCAGATTGGCGCAGGAGGCTTTCGGCGAACTCGGCCATCTCGAAGCCGCTATCGATGGCTTCGCGGAAGGCGGCCGCGCCGAAGGTTTTGATCGAGAGCCATAGCTTCAACGCGCGGAAGCCCCGCGTCAGTTGCACGCCGTAATCGTAGTAATTGATCTCTTCCTCTTCGGCGCGTTTGGTGTCTTCCAAGATACCGGCCATCGTGTGAAAAGTGTTCTTGAGCAGCCGCGCGTCGCGCGTGAGAACACAGCCGATCTCGAAAGGCTGGAAGAGCCATTTGTGCGGGTCGAGCGAGAGCGAATCGGCGCGCTCGATTCCCGTCAGAAGTTTCCTTCCTCTTTCGCTCAAGCAGGCCGCCGCTCCGTAAGCTCCGTCGACGTGCAGCCACAGATTCTCCCGCTCGCAAAGATCGGCGAGTTGATTGAGGGGATCAACCGCGCCTGTGTTGGTCGTGCCGGCGTTGGCGATGATGAGGAAAGGCCGCTTTCCGCCGGCGCGGTCTTCGGAGACAGCCCGGCGCAGCGATTCGACCGGCAGCCGAAAATTATCGTCCGAAGGCAGCGCGCGAATCTGCTCGCGCGCGAAGCCCAGAACCCGCAGCGCCTTCCCGATTGAGTTGTGGGTCTGATCGGAGAAATAGACGACGGCGTTGTCGCTCCGCTCGTCGAGCGTCACTCGCCGCGCCGCGGCCAGAGCCGTCAGATTAGCCATGGAACCGCCCGAAACAAAAAGCCCTCCGGCAGTCTCCGGCAATCCGCACATTTCACGCAGCCAGTCGATCGTGACCAATTCGAGCTGCGCCGGCCCCGAGCCTTCGAGCCAGTTGCCGGCGAACGGGTTGAATCCGGCGGCGAGCGCGTCGGCCATCACGCTGACGAAATTGCTTGGACTCGGGATGAATGCGAAGAAGCGCGGGTGTTGGACGTTGCCGATATTCGGCCAGACGACGCGCCGCAATTGATCGAGCAGGCCGTCGACCGGCGTCGGCCCTTCGGGCAGTGGCTCGCGCAACTCGGCTTCGAGTTCGGCGCGTGGCGAGACGCGCATCACAGGCTTGCTTGCGAGGGTTTCGAAATGTTCGACGATTTGATCAACGATGCGATAGCCGAGGCTGCGCATCTCTTCGCTTGTGAGTTCTAGCTTGGGTTCGTT
>DATEMG010000758.1:0-19651 GCA_035275805.1 Blastocatellia bacterium | reverse complement strand
GTATATTTCCGAGGAACTCGTCATTGGTCATGATCATCGCCTGGATGATCGGCTCTTCGATGTGGGCGATGTCGCCCGACGACGGCATTTTGGACGGGTTGTCGATGTCGTGGACCTCGCCGCGGACGTCGGTTACGCGGTAGCGCACGCCGGGCGCGGTCGTGATCAGGTCGACGTTGAACTCGCGTTCGAGCCGCTCCTGCACTATTTCCATGTGCAGCAGGCCCAGAAAGCCGCAGCGGAACCCGAAACCCAACGCCACCGAGACCTCCGGCTCGAAGAAGAACGACGAGTCGTTCAGCCGCAACTTTTCGAGCGCGTCGCGCAGCTCTTCGTACTGGTTCGGCTCGACCGGGTAGACCCCGGCAAAGACCATCGGCTTGATCTCCTGAAATCCGGGGAACGGCTCGGTCGTCGGCCGGGCGGCCTCGGTGATGGTGTCGCCGATGCTCACGTCGGCCACGGTCTTGATGTTCGCGACTATGAATCCGACTTCGCCCGCGCCCAGCTTTTCAATCGGGCGCGGCTTCGGCGTCAGCACGCCCAGGTCTTCGACTTCGAAATCTCGGCCCTTGGCCATCAGGCGGATCTTAGTCCCTTTGCGCAATTCGCCGTCAATCATGCGAACCATGACGATCACGCCGCGGTAGGAATCGAACCACGAGTCGAAGATCAACGCCTTGAGCGGCGATTGCGACGAGCCTTGCGGCGGCGGGATGTCGCGGACGATGGCCTCCATGATCTCGTCAACGCCTATTCCCTCCTTGGCAGAAGCCATCACGGCGTTGTCAGTCCCGATGCCGATGATGTTTTCGACCTGCTCTTTGACCTTGTCGGGATCGGCGCCCGGCAGGTCGATCTTGTTAATGACCGTAATAAGTTCAAGGTCGTTATCAACGGCCAGGTAGGCGTTGGCGAGCGTCTGCGCCTCGACGCCCTGGCTCGCGTCCACCACCAGCAGCGCGCCTTCGCAAGCCGAAAGGCTGCGCGAAACTTCGTAAGAGAAATCGACGTGTCCGGGTGTGTCGATCAGGTTGAGGATGTAATCCTGCCCGTCTTTGGCTTTGTAATTGAGGCGAACCGCGTGAGCCTTGATGGTGATACCGCGCTCACGCTCCAAATCCATCGCGTCCAGCACCTGCTCGGACATCTCCCGCGATTCGAGCGCGCCGGTCTTCTCCAAGAGCCGATCCGAAAGCGTCGTCTTGCCGTGGTCGATGTGCGCGATGATTGAGAAATTACGAATGTTCAACGACATACGTGTGCATACTTCAAACATTGGCGATAGCCAGTGAATTGATGAGGATAGAGAATCGAACGACAAAAGGCAAATTCCAGTAGGCTGGAAGTAACGCGATGACATCGAGGATCGAGGATCGAGGATCGAGGATCGAGGATCGAGGATCGAGGATCGAGGATCGAGGATCGAGGATCGAGGATTGAGGATTGAGGATTGAGGATTGAGGATCGAGCGATCTCGCGTAAGACGATTCTCGATCTTCTATCCTCGATCTTCTATCCTCCATTCTCGTGGTTTATTTTCATTATTTCTCCTCCCAACCGCGCCACAAGAACCACGTGGCGATGGAGCAATACGGCCGCCAGCCGCGCTCTTCGGCGACCTGTTCTATCTCGGCGGCGGTCGGTAGATGATCGAAGCCGTAAAGCCGCTCGACTGCGCGCCTGACGCCGAGATCGCCGACCGGCAGCACATCCATACGGCCGAGTGAAAAGATCATAAACATATGCGCCGTCCAGACGCCGATGCCCTTAACCTGTGTGAGCATCTCAATCACCTCGTCGTCGCTCATCTTCGCGACGCGGTTGAATTTGAGCGCGCCGTCCTGAGTCTTCGCGGCCAGGTCCTTGACAAAGGAGACCTTGCCGTTCGACATCCCCGTCGCGCGCAGCGTTTCGCTCGGAGTCGCCAGAATCCGCTCTGGCTCCGGAAAGCGATCAGGAGCATAGACCGCCTTGAAGCGGTTGCAGATCGTATCCGCCGCCTTCGTCGACAATTGTTGAGAGATCACGGCCTCGACAAGAGTCTCGAAGTAGCGGTTGTGCGGACGAATGCGACAAGGCCCGTGACGCTTGATCAGGCCACGCAATTGCTGGTCGCGACGCGACAGACTCCGCTCCGCTTTTTTCAGATCCTCGATGAATGAAGATAATTTGCTCAATGTCTCGATGGTCCTCGGAAAATAGAAGGGCAAATTGTGGTTCAGTGAAGTAATTCCATCATTCGAGGCAGAATCTTTTTGAGTGAACTCTCGTGCAATTCAACTGTATATTCATCCGCCACACACTCGAAAGTCGAGTCATGAAATGATAGCACATAGTGTTTGCGCGCCCAGAATCTTTCAGGTTTGTGATAGGGATGAACTGAGTTCATCCGTTCGAGTCGCCGAATCCACGACGAGTTTTCAATGACGAAAGCTCCATAAGGTTCCAATCCACGGTTCGCCAATGGATGACCGGCAAAGGCTTCGTCGTTAGGCGGCCCAAAGATTGACGCGTAACAAAGTGAGAATCTGACCAGCGCAATAAGTTCACCTTCAGTTTCCTTACTGACCATGCGAATAGAAGTTCCATCCCAATCATCAGGCGTATTTTGCAAATAGAATGCGACAACAGTGACGAACTCGTCGCTCAGAACAATGGGAATTGGCGCTCCAACAGACGATTGTGGAATGTCTTTGATTGGGACAACACGATCTTTTTCATCAACCGAGTACATATGTTTTGCTTCTTGAAATCATGAAATTATCGAAGAGATTCGTTCTCCATACATTGATTGGCGCAAACCTGGGTACGCATCGCTTCCAGCGTGCAGGCTTGTGCGGCAAGCCTGTTGGAAACTAAAGCGAGCCTGGAATTGGATGCACGTGATTACAGGCGATGATCGCTCAACCTAAGCATGGCGGCTTTGGAGAAGTCTGATTTCGATCAATGCGCCTCCTGCCGAGACTGCGCGCTGGAAGCGATGCGTACCCAGGCGTCTTTCTATTTATGCGCATTCTTCCCGATTTCGTGATTTACTGACAGTACCGCGCGCGTAAGCGAGCGGCCGTCTCATCAGTCTGCCGCTCGCTTTACTTGGCGACCACCTCAAGCTTTGCTTTCTGATACTTCACTGAACTCGTCCCTACCATAATATCGAACGAGCCGGGCTCGACCACGCGGTTCATGTTCAAATCCAGGAACGAAAGTTTGTCGGGCGTGATCATGAAGTTGACGGTCTTGCTCTCGCCAGGAGCGAGCGTGATGCGCTTGAAATCTTTCAACTCCATTATGGGCCTTGTCACCGAACTCACCAGGTCGCGGATGTAGAGCTGAACGACTTCATCGCCGGCGCGTTTGCCAGTGTTCGTGACTGTCACGCTGACTTCCGCGCGACCTGAAGGCCCGATCTGCGCAGGCGTCACCTTCAGATTCGAATACTCGAAAGTCGTATAGCTCAATCCATGGCCGAACGCGAAGAGCGGCTCTTTGCTGGCGAAGAGATAACCGCGCCGCGCCGTCGGCTTGTGGTTGTAGGCGATCGGCAACTGGCCGACCGATCGCGGGAAGCTCACCGCAAGTTTTCCGCCGGGATTGTAATCGCCGAACAACACGTCGGCCACGGCGACGCCGGTTTCCTGTCCGAGGTAGAATCCTTCGAGAATGGCCGGGACTTTTTCAGCGATGTAGGTGATCGAGAGGGGCCCGCTGCTGATGAGCATTACTATTGTTGGCTTGCCCGTCTCCAGCACGGCCTTGACCAGATCGTTCTGCCTGCCTACCAGATCCAAACTGTCGCGATCGCCGAGGTGATTGTCAGCCCAGCCTTCTTTATTGGTGTCTTCGTTGCCGCCAACCGCGAGCACAACAACGTCCGAAGCTTTGGCGACTTCTACCGCTTCGGCGATCAGCTTCGCATCGCTCTCCGCGTCGTTCAGTTGCGAACTGTCGCCCCACCAGTTCCCGCCTTCCTTCGTGATCTTGCATCCTTCGGCGTAATTGACTTTGATCTGCTCGCCGACCTTATTGCGCACGCCTTCAAGGATGCTGACGCCTCGTCCCGGGCCGTCGCTGTAGCCGCCCAGATGGACGCCCGCCGCATTGGGGCCGATGATCGCGATGGACTTCAACTTGTTGCGATCGAGCGGCAGCAAGCCGCCTTCGTTCTTGAGCAGCGTGATGGAGCGGCGCGCGGACTCCGCCGCGAGGTCCTGATGAGCTTTGCTGTTCGTCAATTTCGCCGCGCGCTCCGGGTCGACGTATGGGTTCTCGAAAAGGCCGAGCATGAACTTCGAGCGCAAGACGTTGGCCACTGCCCGGTCCAGCGTAGCCATTGAAACTCTTCCCTCGTTGATCAATTGAAGAAGCGACGGATAGCAATCGGGATCGGGCAGTTCTATGTCCACACCCGCCTCGAGCGCGAGTTTGGCCGCGCCCGCTCTATCCGCGGTGACTTTATGCAGAGTCTGCAACTGCTCGATCGCGTTATAGTCCGCAGCGATCAGTCCTCTAAACCCCCACTCCTGGCGCAATATCTTTTGAAGCAGAAAATGACTGGCGTGCGAAGGAACGCCGTCTATCTCATTGTATGAAGGCATGACGCTCATCACGCCCGCTTCCTTCACAGCGGCCTCGAAGGTCGGCAGGAAGATTTCACGCAGGACGCGCTCTGAAAAACTGGCCGGAGCGACGTTAGTGCCGCTTTCGGGTTGGCCGTGCGCGGCGTAATGTTTGGCCGTCGCCATGACGTGTTCGCCGTCAACGCCCGGCCCTGGCCCTTGCAGCGCCTTGATGCAGGCAACGCCCATCCGCGAGGCCAGGTATGGGTCTTCGCCGTATGTCTCTTCCGTCCTGCCCCAGCGCGGGTCGCGCGCCAGATCGAGGTTCGGGCCGAGCACCTGATGGCCGCCGCGAATGCGCGACTCCAGCGCGGCGACTGTGAAGATTTTGGTGATCAAATCGGGATCCCAACTCGAAGCCAGCGAAATCGGAGTCGGGAAGCTGGTACTGCCCAGCGCCATATGCCCGTGCAAAGCCTCGTCGTGAAACATGGCCGGGATGCCAAGCCGCGTGTTCTCTTTCAACCACTTCTGCAGGGCGTTAGCATAGATCGCCGATTGGCGCGCGTCCTTTCGTTCACGCTGCCGCGCGATTTGCCCTATGCCTTGCTTCATCACGAGCGCGGCCGCTTCCGGCGAGAAATCGCCCCGGTCGGCCATTGACCAGTCATGGGGTTTCTGGTTCGGCTTCCTGGTCCAGAGCGTCGTAATCTGAGCGACCTTCTCTTCGACGGTCATCCGGCCCAGCAGATCGGCGACCCGCCGCTCCACGGGGACATTCGGGTTGCGGTAATCCGGCGCCTCCTGCGCGCGGCCACTTCGGATTCCGACAACGCCGGCGGTTAGTATCAATGCGAGCGTGAATCCGATGAGAGCGAAATTTACTTTTCGATATAGCGTCTTTGGATTGAATAGGCTTCTCATGTTGAGACTCCGAATATGATGTTGTTTAAAGAATTTCAGCCACGAATGAACACGAATGAACACGAATCTTTTTCTTGATCTTGACGCCTCACTCGTTTTTCATACTTGCTGCTATTCGTGGTCATTCGTGGCTTAGAGCGGATTGCAATTGCATTTACGGGAAGGCTGACTGGATCAGTACCGCGAGCGGTAGCGAGCGGGGCTTAGCCTGAAGCCCGCTCGCTACCGCTCGCGGTACTGATCCAGTCAGCATTCCCTTACATGCAACTAGATCGGCGTTGTCATCCTGAAGCCGGATTGCGAGGCCCGCCTGAACATTAAAATGGGTCGTGGCGCAGCATCGACTCCAAACTTAAAACTCCTTGCGTCACAAGTTGATAAACCGCCTCTAAATCTCGTATCATTGGCGCGTTCTTTTGTCGAAAATTCGACAAAATTTTCAATCACCGACGTTCTGAAACTATCGCGAAAAAAACTGGCGCAAGCGCTTAGCGCCAGGTTACTGATTGTGGCCTTTGTTCATTACCGAAAGGCGGCAAAATATATGAAAAGAGCGATCAACGTTCTGATAGCTGGCTGCTTGCTGGGGGCGCTTGCCCCGAGTTCATTCAACACATCAACTTCTGGAGTTTTGGCGGTCGAAGCATCGCCGGCTCTGGCTTTCGTCACCGGGACGGTGAGGGACGAGCGGGGGATTCCGCTGACTGGCGCGACGGTGGCGGTGCTCGAACCAAGGCCGGGCGGGAAAGAGATCAAGAGCGCCAGGACAGACGGGCAGGGCCGTTTTCTGGCCGGCGTGCTTCCGGGCCTTTATCGCGTACGCGCTCTGGCCGAAGGTTTCATACCGAAGTCCACTCGCCTGATCCTCAATCGTTCCGAGAGGAAAAGTCACGACTTCGACCTCAGAAAAGACAACACGCTGATTCAAAAACGCGGCGACAGCGACAATTATCGGTGGATATCGCTCAGCGTGCCGCCCCCTGTCACGAAGTTCGACGAGACCCGCAAAGAAGAGATCGTCGATCCGTCGAACGACGAGGCGCCGAAGAGCTTCCTGGCGACTCAACCCTCGGTCCATGGCATGGTGCAATTTGTGGCAGTGACGTCGAGCGCGCCCGCCGGATTGCCCGCGCCTGATTTCTTCGGGACCAATTTCGCCGTCTCAGGCTCGATGGGAGGCAATTTCGAAATGGCCTTCATCGGACAGCGCGGCGTGGGAAATTTAGCGCCGCAGCGGCTTGCGGCGGTCGCAACGGTTCGTCCCGCCGCGGCTCACCAGATCACGGCGATGATCGGTTACGGCCAGGTCGGACTTTCCGGAATGCGCGGCGCCGCTCACAGACTCGATCAGGCTTCGCCCGATCGGATTTTATTGGATCAACTCTCGGTCTCGGCGACCGACTCCTGGCAGGTCTTTCGTCCGCTGCTGTTGATTTATGGATTCGATTATTCGCGGTTCATAGGTTCTATAAACGATCGCGACAGCGTGCTGCCGCGCCTCGCGATTCAATATTCGCCCTCGGCGCGCTTGCGTTTGAACGCGGCGGTGACTCCGGGAGCGAGTGCGCGAATGAATTCTCTCGAAGGCTTCAGTTCCGAGAACATTCAGGCGTCGTTCGAATCGGCGCCGGCCGAGATCGCCGGCTCCGGCGTCCCGATTCTCGACCGCAGCCAGCGCTTCGAGATGGGGGTCGAACGGTCCTTCGGCCAAGCGGGAGACACATCGATCGAGGCGTCGGTCTTTTACGATTTGATTTCAGGGCATGGAGTCGGCGTGCTGGCGCTGCCGCTGGAGGCTTCGCCAGAGACGCAGGCGACCTTACAGCAGGTGGCGGCGATGAATGGCGCGGCGCGCGGCGTCCGCATGATGCTCAACCGTCGCATCAACGGCCACGTGACGGCTTCGGCTGGCTACAGCTTCGGGCGCGGCAGCAGGCTGAGCGACGCGCCGGTCTCGCAGGTCACGCCGGCGGAATTGTTCAGAGGCGGCTTCTTCCAGGTCGCCACGGCGAAACTCGATCTCGATTTCACCGAACAGACGGGCACGCGAGTCTCGACCGTGATTCGCCTGTCGCCATCGGCAGTAGTCTTCGCGATAGACCCCTTCGCCGGACGCATGAGCATTTACGATCCGAACATCAACGTGTACGTCACGCAAGAGCTTCCTAGCTTCGGGCTGCCCGTGCGGTGGGAAGCGCTCGTCGACGTTCGAAACCTCCTGAACCAGGTCCTCGGCGCCGAAGACGGCGGAGTGCAACTCGCCAGCGCGCGCGCGCGCCGGATGGTGCGCGGAGGTCTGGCTTTCAGATGGTAAAAGCGAAATAAAGTGAACTCGCAAACAGGAATGACCAGGGTCACGACACGCACGCTGGTGCTGCTCTTCATCGCCTTTCTGGCGTTGGCGGCCGGCGCGTTCAACCTGCGCGACCGATTGATCCAGAAGCCCGTCTACAGCGACGGCGTGCTCTGGCGCGACGTCGAGGGGCCTGACGTGTTTGCCGACGAGGTCGAGCCTGGAGCCGCGGCGCCCATTCGAAAGTACGTTATCGCCGACAGGGTCGAACCTGGCGGCCCGGCCGCGCTCGCCGGAGTTTATCGCGGCGACCTGCTTCTGAGCGTCAGCGTGGACGACGTCGATTATGACGAGATAAGCAGGGCCGAGCACGTACAGATATATCTCGACCAGGTCAAAGGCCAGCCCGGGTTCCCGGGTTCGGTGAATCTCCACTATTACGTGGCGCGCCGCAACGATAAGGGCGACGCGGTGATCAAGGATGGCGTCGCCGATCTGCAGAACTTGCAGGTCCGGGAGCCGCACGCGCGGCGCAAGCTCTACCTTGCCTTGATAGGATTGATCTATCTGGGCATCGGCGTCTACTTCCTGCTCAAACAGGGGCGCGCCCCTTACGTCACACGCTTCTTCATCATCTGCCTGCTCGCGTTCATCATGCATTTCTACAGCCCGACTTTGGAGATGCGTACTCAATTCGACAAGGGCATCGACCTGGCCGACGCGATCGCGCTCGCGCTCCTCGGCCCGTTCTTTGTCCACTTCGCCGCGCTCTATCCGCAGCGCAAACGTCTCGTCGCGCGCGTCCCGTGGCTGAGCAGGGCTGTAGCCGGATGTCTGTACGCGCCCACGGCGGTTCTGATCATAGGCGAAGTTATGTTGCGCGTGGCGAGCTTCCGCGACCTGGTCCGGGTCTCCCCGATCGACTTCAGAGTCAATTTAGACAAAGCCGAAATCGCGTTCTTCGCCGTCTCGCTCGTCTTGAGCGCCGCGCTCTTCATTCGCGCTTTCCTGAGGGCGAGTTCGGTCGTCGCGCGACAACAGTTGAAATGGGTTACCTGGGGAATGAGCGTCGCCGCCGCGGCGTTCGCGATCTTCTATCTTCCCACCTACCTCACGTCGCCTTCGATGACGCCGCTGCTGGAAGCCATCTCGATAGCTCCTTTTGTCCTGGTTCCGCTCACGCTGGGCTATTCGGTCGTGCGCTATCGCTTGAGCGACATCGACATAGTGATGCGGCGGTCGTTAGCGTATATCGTTGCCACGTTTTCGGTGGCCGCGGTCTTCGGCCTGGTGATGGCCGCCGCCTACCTGTTTATAAGCCCGCCGGATGAATCTCAATCTCTGACCGGGTCGTTTCTGATCGCGGCCGTGACGATGGCGGTGCTTGCGATGCTCTTCGCGCCGGTCAAAAACTGGGCGCAGGAGCGCATCGACCGCGCCTTTTACGGAGGGAAGTACGATTACCGCGCGACGCTGCAGGATTTCGGGCGCGCCCTTGCTTCGACCATCGAGCTCGAACCGCTGCTCGACAGTTTAATGCGCCGGCTGAAAGAAGTGCTTTCGGTCGAACGGCTGGCGATCTTCATCGAAGACGCCGACGAGCCTTCCGGCTTCCGCGTGGCGCGGGCCGAGGGCGTCTCGCCGCAAGTCGCGCTGCCCGGCGACATTCTCTCGATCCTGCGCGAACGCAGCGGCGCTACCGGCGTCGTTCTGGCGGACGAGCCGTGGCTAGCCTGGGCTGAGTTTGAAAGCGGTGATTTCGAATTAGACGAGACGGCTCATGAAGCTTTGGCCATCGACACGTTCAGCTATTACACCCCTTGCGCTGCGCGTTCGCGAGTGGTCGCCGTCCTGGCGCTGGGACGGACGACCGACGGCGCCATGCTTTCGTCGGAAGACACCTCGCTGCTGCGCGCCATCTCGGGTTACGTCGCGGTGGCGATTGAAAACGCGCTGCTGCTCGAAGAACAGGCCCGGCGCGCCAAAGAGCTGGCCCGCCTGAAAGATTTTAACGAGAACATCATCGAATCGATCAGCGTCGGCGTTATGGTGGTCAACCTGCATGGGCGGATCACCAACTGGAACGGCGCGCTCGAACAGATATACGGGCTCAAGCGCGAAGAGGTCATCGGCCGTCGCATCGCCGAGGTCTTCCAGTCCGAAATGCTTCGCGCGCTGCGCGACCTGATGAGCCGCGGCGAATGGCGCGAAGGCGAGCCGGCCAACATCTACAAGTTCCGCGCGCAAACGCCCGACGGCCGCGACCTGACTTTGAACATTTCGCTCGCCGCGTTGCAAAGCAAGACCGCAGAGATCGAAGGCTCGCTAATCGCGATCGAAAACGTGACCGAGCGCGTCGGCCTCGAAGCCCAGTTGCAGCAGTCTGACAAGCTCTCGTCAATCGGGCTGCTAGCCGCCGGGGTCGCGCACGAGGTCAACACGCCGCTCGCCGGCATCTCGTCCTACTCCCAGATGCTGATGCAGCAGATTCCCGACAACGACCCCCGGCGCCAATTGCTCGAAAAGATCCACCGACAGACTTCCCGCGCGTCCTCGATCGTCAACAACCTGCTCAATTTCTCGCGCGTCACCGAAGCGCGGTACGCGCCCGTGGATCTGAACCGCGTGATCGACGACACCATCCAACTGCTCGAAGCGCAACTGCGCAACACCGAGATCGAAGTCGTGCGGAGCTACGCCGACGAACTGCCGCTAGCATTCGGTGACGGCCCGAAAATCCAACAGGTGCTGATGAACCTGATCCTCAACGCGCGTGATGCCATGCCGCACGGGGGCAGGCTCGAAATTTCGACCGGGGCTGATGAAGATTCCGCCGTGGTCGAAGTCCGCGACACCGGCCTCGGCATCGCGCCCGAACACCTCGCGAAGATTTACGACCCGTTCTTCACCACGAAACAGATCGGCAAAGGAACTGGGCTGGGCCTCGCCGTCAGCTACGGCATCGTCCGCGATCATGGCGGCCACATCGTCGTCGAAAGTAAGCTCGGAGAAGGAACGTGTTTCCAGATTACCCTGCCTCTGGCCACCTCCCGCCAAATGTTCGCCACGGCGAGCGATTAATAATTGAAAGCGTGGAACTTTGGAGCGGCATGGCTGTGACGCCACGCTCCATTTGACGCCTGGAGCGGTTCTCATCTGCTTATACGGGAAGCCCTAGCCAACGTTCGTAATAAACGCTAGTTCGATGGAACGCGGATAACGCGGATGGAGCGGATTTACGCAGATCTCTTTTAGTTCTTATCCGCGATGATCCGTTGCATCCGTGTCATCCGTGTTCCATTAACCCCGTAAACCGATATTAAAGTCATTGGCTTTAAAAAACCGAGCCAGGCGCAAGCGTTCGCCGCGGCAGCCGGGAAATTAGCCTTGCGGATGTTTATCCTAGGTTTATCTTACATGCGATACGTTCCGATACTGTGGCGGCGCGTCGCCGCAAACTTGCCGGGGTTAGGAATGTAAGAATGCGGATTCTGTTGGTCGAAGATGAGCCCAGCGCAGCGCAGATGCTTGCTAAAGGATTACGCGAGCAGAGCTATGCTGTAGATGTGGCGACGGACGGCGAGGCCGCCGTTTATCATGCTGGAATCAACGATTACGACCTGGTCATTCTGGATGTCATGTTGCCGCTCAAGGACGGCCTCGAGGTCTGCCGCGAGTTGCGCGCGGAAGGACTGACTTTTCCGATCCTGATGTTGACGGCCCGCGACGCGCCTCTTGATCGCGTCGCGGGTCTTGATATGGGCGCGGACGATTACCTGACCAAGCCGTTCGATTTCCATGAACTGCTGGCGCGCCTGCGGGCGTTGCTGCGGCGCGGCCCCGCGCTGCGCCCGGAAACCGTAGAGATCGCCGATCTCAGCATCGACATGCGGGCGCGTAGGGTAAGGCGCGGCGGACGTCAAATCGAGCTGACCGCGAAAGAATATGCGCTCCTTGAATACATGGCGCGGCGCGCCGGCGAGGTCGTCACCCGCGCCGAGATCGCCGAACACGTCTGGGAGGAGAATTTCGATCCGTTCTCCAATCTGATCGAGGTCTACGTGCAGAGGTTGCGGCGCAAAATAGATGAAGGTCACGCGTCTAAGCTGCTCCGCACGCGTCGCGGCGAGGGTTACGTACTGGCCCCTGCGAAAGAAGATTCCGATGCTTGATTCGATCAGAACGAGATTGACGCTTTGGTATGTCGGCGTATTGGCTCTGGCGTTGATCGTTTTCAGCGCCGGCGTCTACCTGCTGCTGGCGCGAAATCTCCATCGCCGGATGGACGAGAGTTTGCGGACTTCGGCGGAATCAATCACGATCTCGCTCGTCCGCGAGCGGGCCGAGGGCGAGACGGAAGCGGAGGCGGCGCACAGCACGGTCAACGAACTGCATCTGCTCAACCAGGCGATGGCGATCTTCGACGC
Source organism: Blastocatellia bacterium (assembly GCA_035275805.1). Taxonomy (GTDB): domain Bacteria; phylum Acidobacteriota; class Blastocatellia; order RBC074; family RBC074; genus JAJVID01. Next base: position 7,448 of record DATEMG010000758.1, on the reverse strand, counting down.
CGAAGGGCGGTTGCTTGAGGAAAAGGTCACGCCTGGTAATGATCACGCGCGCTTGCCCCCTTTGGATTCGATTCCCGCAGGCGACCTCCGCCTCTACACCGCGCCAGGGGAAGACGAAGATGGTCAGCGCGTGGCCGCGCGGCGCGTCAAAATCGGCGAGACCGCGCCACCTTATCTGATCGTTGTGAGCCAGCCTTTGGAGACCGTCACGGAGGAACTGGCAATGCTCAGGCGAGTCTTTCTGATCGCGGTCCCGCTCGCGCTCCTGCTCGCCGGGCTTGGCGGTTTTTTCCTGGCGCGCAAGAGTCTGGCCCCGGTGGTGGCGATGTCCGAGCAGGCGCGACAGATCAGCGCCGAAAACCTCGAGCGGCGGTTGCCCATCGCCAACCCGCGCGACGAGCTGGGGCGGCTCGCCTCCACGTTCAACGAATTGTTGGCCCGCCTCGACTCATCGTTCGATCTGCAGCGGCAGTTTATGACGGACGCCTCGCACGAGTTGCGCACGCCGCTTTCAGTGATGCGTACGGCGACGCAAGTGATCCTGGAAAGACCGCGGCGCGACGAGAACGAATACCGCGACGCTCTGGCGATGATCGATGATCAAACGCGCAGGCTGGCGCGCATCGTGGACGACATGTTCACACTGTCCCGCGCCGACGCAGGGCGTCGTCCTCTGGCGCACAGCGCCTTCTACCTCGACGAGTTGATCGCCGAGACGGCGCGCGCCGCCGGCGTGTTGGCCGCGCGAAAGGGGGTGGCGGTAGAGACCGCGCGGGCGCCGGAAATTTCATATTACGGCGACGAGCATTTGCTGCGGCAGATGCTCTTGAATTTGCTAGATAACGCGATCAGGCATACTCCGGCCGGCGGCGGCGTTCGCGTGAACCTCAATCAATTCGAAAAGCGATACGAAGTGGTGGTCGCGGACACCGGCGAGGGGATCCCCGTCGAGGCGCAGCCGCACATCTTCAAGCGTTTCTACCGCGCGGACAAGGCGCGGACGCGATCAGACGCCAATATCCATGCCGCCAGCGGGGCCGCCAGCGGGGCCGCCAGCGGGGCCGCCAACGGGGCCGCCAGCGGAGGGGCCAACGGCGACGGCGGAGGGGCGGGACTCGGTCTGGCGATTGCGAGGTGGGTCGCCGAGGCTCATGGCGGGACTATCAGGCTCGTCCGTTCCGATCCTGCCGGGACCGTCTTCGCCGTCACGCTCCCGCTCAGGCAATCCTGATCGCGGGGCGGCGCATTTTCCTTTGCGCATTTTGCCATCATCGGGTAGAGTTACGGCAACATCGCTTCCCATTTTTATTAAGCCAGTTTGTAACCATTGTGCCCCACTTAGTTCCGTAGGGACGGTTTGAGTTCTGGCAGGTGTTTCAACCCCTGCATTCGACGCGAAGGCGCATCCGTTCAATATATTAAAGGAGGTGTGTTCACCGATGAAACGCCGGGCTTTTCTGGGTCTGATCTCCGCAAGCGCTGCAAGCGCTATAGCTACCCCCGCATCCGCCAATAATACATTACAAACCATAGGCGACGGCTTCTCACCAGCGACGGCCAAGTCGTCCGACGAAATCGTACGCTTCATCGTTTTCGGCGATTCGGGCAAGGGAGATACCGCCCAATACAAGCTGGGGCATATGATGTCGGTTCACCAGTGGGATCAGGCATTCGATACGGCGCTTATGTGTGGCGACAACATCTACCCCAGTGGCGATCCGGAGGATTTACCGGCCAAGTTTGAGCAACCATACGCGGATCTGCTCAAGCGTAATGTCTCGTTCTACGCCTCGCTAGGCAATCACGACGTCAAGAAAGGGCGGGAAGCGCAGATGAATTACCGCCACTTCAACATGGGCGGGCGCGCTTATTACTCGTTCACCAAAGGGGACGGGTTGGTTGAATTCTTCGCGCTCGACTCGACCTATTTCACCCTCCGCCAGCAGCGCTGGTTTGAAGAGGCGCTTCAGGCGTCGCAGGCGAAATGGAAGATCGCCTTCTTTCATCATCCTATCTATTCATCGGCCGATCGGCACGGATCGAAACTGGAATTGCGCACCGATCTTGAACCGATACTGGTCCGGCACGGCGTGGACGCGGTTTTCTCGGGCCACGATCACGTTTACGAGCGAGTAAAACCACAACAGGGTGTGCAATATTTCGTCGCAGGCGCGGGCAGCAAGCCGCGCCGTGGAGACCTGGAACGCGACTCGCCGATCCTCGCTTACGGCAATGACGAGACCAGCAGCTTTATATCCATCGAGGTCACCCCGGAGCGATTTAGTTTCAAGACGATTGACATTGGCGGGCAGGTGATAGACACCGGCGCCTTGGCTCCGCGAGCCATGGCCCGTGGCGCTGGGTTGAGTTCATGACCTTGCGCGTAAGGACGCGTCGGAGCTTGACCGCAGAGAGGTAATGAAGAATTAAATCGAATGGCTCCCCAGCTTCTTTCATTACAAGCGCTCTCGCTCGCCTGATTAATCACCGCGCTCAGAGACTGCTCGCTGCCGCCCGACGGCGCTGGAATGGTCCTCGACCAGGAGGCGGCAGTGTTGAGTAGATTGCAACTCCCCCCAAAAACTAAGCTTTTAGCCCTTCCGTTTATCCTCCGTTCATCTTGCTTTTACTACATTGCGCCTACCCCAATACTTCTGTCGATTAGCTCCAGCACCGTTAGAGCGGTTTGCAAATGCGTATACATGACAGCAAACCGTACAGTAGGGGGGGCGCCACTTTCCCCTACATGCAATTGCAAATTGCTCTAGAACTACTTCCGGGGAGGCATGGATGAAAAACAGATTCCTTTCAAACAAAGTGTGGGGAGCGGCCGCCGCCGTCACCCTGATATGCGCAATAACGCTGACGGCCAACGCGATTCCGGGTCACAAGCAGACATCGGGTGACAATGTCGCCGTCGAAATCGAGAACTTCGGGAAGGTTAATGACCACTTCTATCGGGGCGCGCAACCCAAGGGTCGTAACTACGAAGAACTGGCCGCGCTCGGAATTAAAACGATTGTGGATTTGCGAGAGGACGCCAGGGACGACGCGCGCTCGGCCACGGAGCGCGCCAGGATGCGTTACATCAATCTGCCAATGAAGGAGAAGAGCTACCCTCAAGCCGACACGGCAACGCGTTTCCTGCAGATCGTCAACGACGAGGCCAACTGGCCGGTCTTCGTCCACTGCGCCGGCGGGAGGCATCGCACCGGTGTGATGACCGCCGTATACCGCATGTCGGTTGACGGTTGGGGTATTGATCGAGCCTACCAGGAGATGAAGCGATATGACTTCTCCACCAGTTGGGGGCATGGAGCCTACAAAGACTATGTTTACGACTACTACCGCGATCTGCAGGCGCAAGCTCAAAGGCAGCGGATTGCGCCGGCAAGAATCGACAAATGAAGACCTGGGGAGGTGTGAAGAACTGCCATGAATTCAAGCGTCGGCTCAGGCTCCTAACCTGATGCTCAGTCTTTTCAACCAGTAGGGGAGATGAATTATGATATGTGAGCCTAAAATGAACACTTGCAAAGGATACATTGTCATTGCGTTATTTTTCGCGGCCTGCGGGCTATTGATGGGAACGGCTCTGGCGCAGGAAACAGAGCGGCCGGCGCGGATGAAAGACCTTCCTCAAGCGGTTCAAGCCACTGTGCGTGAACAAAGCCGGGGGGCTGTCATACGCGGGCTTTCGATAGAGACTGAAAAAGGCCAGACCTTTTACGAAGCGTCGCTGAAGATCAAAGGCCGCATCAGGGACGTGCTGATTGACGCCAACGGCAATGTCGTCGAAATCGAAGATCAGGTCACGCTGGCCTCACTCCCACCCCCGGCCAGGGCCGAGATCGTGAAGCAGGCCGGCAAGGGTAGAATCCTGACGGTCGAATCTATTACGAAAAACAACGCCATCGAAGCTTACGAGGCGCACGTCAAGACCGCGGGCAAAATTTCGGAAATCAAAGTTGATCCAGGCGGCAAGCCATTACCACCTGATTAGCGCGGTACTCGGGCCGGCGCTGCCCCCGCCAGCCGCATTTGGAGAAGAAAATCAGATGAAGTGGTTAGCGACGATTTTTCTACTGATTCTGTCGCCGGCCTTCGGTTTGGCTCAGGCGAAGACCCAGCCTGCCGACGTGTCGAAAGAGGTCGAGGCTCGCACGGGGCATAAGGTCAACACGGCGACGAAAACGGCGGGTTGGGCAAAGCCTGAAGGCGTTTCGCTCGATGACGGTTTGACCGAAGATGAGGCCGTCGCCGTCGCGCTATGGAACAACCCGGCGTTGCAGGCCGAAATGACGATGTTGGGGCTGGCGCGCGCCGACCTGATCGAGGCGGGCCAGTTGAGCAATCCCTCGCTGACGCTGATCTTCCCATTCAGTACGAGAATATTCGAATCGGTCGCCAACTGGCCGTTTGAGGCGCTCTGGCAACGGCCACGACGTGTGGCGGCGGCAAAGCTCGAACTGGAGCGTGTGGGAGAGTCTCTGGTCTCACGCGCGCTCGACCTCGTGCGCGACGCGCGACTGGCCTATATTGACTACGCGCTCGCCCAGCGCCGCGCCAGCGTCGCCGCCGAGGCCACGCGTGAGCGCGGCGAGATCGCGACGATCGTCAACGCCAGATTTCGCGCCGGGGACATCAGCGAATTGGAGACGAGCGCCGCTCGTCTTGACGCGCAACTGGCCGAAGAACAAACAACTCGATTCGCGCATGATGTCGTGATCGCCCGCGACCGCCTGCGCGCGCTGCTCGGAGCGGCCAACAGCGAGCCGGGTTTTGAAATCATCCTGTCGCCTGCGACAGAAACGGCGGGCGTTAATCAGCCCGTCAGATTAAGGACCCAGGCCGCGACTCCCGCCACGCCGGGCGCCTCCGAACCGTCGGAGACTCTAAACCGACTTATCGAGCAGGCGTTGGACGCCCGGCCCGAATTGAGGGCGGCGCAGCTCGCCATCGAAGCGGCGGGCCAGCGCGCGAAATGGGAGCGCTCGCGTATATTAGCCGTCACGGCCATCGCCAAGGAGTACGGGCGTGGCGTCGACGGATTCGAGCAAGGTCCCGGCGCGATGATCGAATTGCCCATCTTCAATCGCAACCAGGGCAGAATCTCGCGCGCCGAGGCCGAGATCGAACGCGCCGCCAAACAACTGATCGCCGCCCGGCAGCGCGTAGTGGCGGAAGTGCGCGAAGCATACGCGCAATTGATACAGGCTCGCGAATCGAGCGATCTGTGGCGGGCGCGCCTGCTGCCGCCGCTCGAAGATGACATCCGCAGAGCCGAACTCGCATACAAGGCGGGGGACGCGTCTTACCTATTTGTACTTGAAAACACGCGCCGGTTGACCGACGCGCGATTGCGCGATGCCGAACTACACGCGGCAAAGGCGCGCGCGTTCATTTCGCTCGAACGCAGCGTCGGAAGGAGGCTGATTGCGAATCGCTGAAAAATTCTCTCTGGTCATCTTCGTCGCACTTGCCGTTTTGTCCGGCTGCGCGGGGCCGCAAGCCGCCGAGAATCAGGCGCCGCCGGCCAAGGTCGAGAACGCGGTCAAAGAGCCTGACCTCGCCACAATAAAACTCACGACCCAAGCCGAGGCTCGGCTAGGCATCGCCACTGCGGCCGTCGCCATAGAACGCGTCGCGCAGACGCGAGAATTCGCGGGCGAGATCACGCTGCCGTCCGATTGCGTGACCAACATAGCCGCGCCTGCGCCCGGGACTCTGGCGGCGGACGGCGCGCCGCTCACAGTCGGCGCATTCGTGCGCAAAGGGCAGCCGATCTTCCGCCTGACGCCATTCCTGGCGCCGGAACGCGACCTGCGCCTGCAACTCGATCGCGACATAACCGCCGCGCGGACCCGAGTCGAGGCCGCGCGTGTCCGCCACAATCGGGCCGAGCAGTTGCTGCGCGACAAGTCGGGCAGCGAGAAGGCCGTGCAGCAGGCGCGCGAAGACCTCGACCTCGCCGAGAACGATTTGAAGACCGCGCGCGAACGCCTGGAGCGCTTCGAGAAAGCGCCGATAGCCGCTGACGTGGCCATCACCATCGCCGCTCCGCGTGACGGCCGTATTCAAAAGGTTTTCGCCAATCCGGGACAGACAGTCGCGAGCGGGGCTCCGCTGTTCGAAGTGGCCGACCTGTCCAGGGTCTGGATTCGGGCGCCGGTTTACGTCGGCGACCTGCGGCTGATCGACCGCCAGCAGACCGCCAAAGTCCACGCGATGAACGAAGCGCCCGGCGCGACGTCGCGCCCGGCTCGCCCGATCAACGCGCCGCCCACGGCGGACCCGACGAATAACACCGCCGACCTCTACTTTGAGCTGGTGAACAGCGACGGCTCGATGCGTCCGGGACAGAAGATGAGCGTGACGCTGACCGAGCGCGCGTCGGAAGAGAGCCTGGTCGTACCCTGGTCGGCTGTGACTCACGACATCAACGGCGGCGCATGGGTATATGAAAACGTCGCGCCACAGCAATACGCCCGACGCCGCGTCGAGGTGCGGCGCGTAGTCGGCTCGCTCGCCGTGCTCGCGCGCGGCCCGGCCGTGGGCGCGAAGGTAGTCACCGCCGGCGTCGCCGAACTCTTCGGCGCGGAATTCGGCACGGGCAAATGAGGTGTCAGGTTTCAGGTTCCAGGTGTCAGGTGTGAGGTTTCAGGTGTCAGGTTTCAGGGATTGCCTCTAACTGACACCTGACACCTGAAACCTCACACCTGACACCTGACACCTGGAACCTGACACCTGACACCTGAATATGAACTGGATCGTCTCCACCTCTCTCCATCTGCGCGTCATCATCGTCGCGCTAGCCGTCGCGCTGATGATTGTCGGCGTTCGCGTCATTCGTTCTACGCCGCTCGACGTCTTCCCAGAATTCGCGCCGCCGCTGGTCGAAATCCAGACCGAAGCGCCCGGCCTTTCCACAGCCGAAGTCGAAAGCCTCATCTCGACCCCAATCGAAAACGCGCTCAACGGCGTGGCGCAATTGAAGACCTTGCGCTCGAAATCGGTGCTCGGCCTCTCATCGGTCGTCTTGATCTTTCAGGAAGACACGGACCTGATGCGCGCTCGACAACTCGTGCAGGAGCGGCTGTCGTTGGTCGCGCCTCAATTGCCAGCGGCCGCGCGACCGCCGGTGATTCTGCAACCGCTCTCGTCCACCAGCCGCGCGTTGAAGATCGGCGTTTCTTCGAAGACGCTCTCACAGGTGGAACTTTCGACGCTGGCGCGTTGGACGATCCGCCCGCGACTGATGGCCATTCCCGGCGTGGCCAACGTGGCCATCTGGGGGCAGCGCGACCGCCAGCTCCAGGTACTGGTCGATCCCGACCGGCTGCGCAATCATAACGTGACGCTCGACGACGTCGTCCGCGCGACGCGCGACGCCGTAGTGGTCGCCGCTGGCGGCTTCGTAGACACGCCCAATCAGCGGCTGCCGGTCG
>DATEMG010000757.1:0-4676 GCA_035275805.1 Blastocatellia bacterium | reverse complement strand
TTCCGCGCGCTGCCTGGATTGTGATCGTCGAGGGCGTGCTCAAGGCCGATGTACTCTCCGCCATCCATCCTGAGTTGTACATCGTCGCGACGCCATGCGTGACGGCCAATCACGGCGCGCTCGTCGAACTCACGCGCGGCTGGCCTGTGTGGATCGGCCTCGATCAAGACCATTATTCAAACGAGACGGTCTGCTTTCATCTGGCCTCGCTCGTCGCCAGGAGGCTGCGGCGCGAAAGAACGCTAGCAATGACTCGCATCGCCTCGTGGGACGCCAAGGTCAAAGGTATTGACGACGCCGCGGTTCGCAATCTTCCGATCACATCGATCAGCGTTCAGCATTGGCTCGATCGCCTCAGCCCCCGATTTCGACAGATCGCGATGGCGTGCCTGTCTGAAATCACCGCACATCCACTCAGAGCGAAAAACAGAAGCGGTTCGCAAGGACGATGACGGTGTTAGCCCGACAAAAGCGCGCCGAGTTCGTCCACGTATCGCAGGGAATCATCCAGTGTCGGGGCATTTAACCAAGGGATAAGGCGATGAACCCCAATGTCTTCGTACTGGCGTATGACCTCTTTGCTGATCGGGATCGGGGGCGTGACCGAGATTTCAAGGTCTCCCAATTCGGATGGGCGCTCGCCATTTTCAATATAGCCGCGAATCCAGTCGACGCTACGTTTCGTTGCTTCGGGGTCGGTATAGAATCCGTACCAGCCATCGCCGTACCGCGCCGCGCGCCGCGCGCCGTGACGGCTCTTTCCCCCGACATGGATCGGCGGATAGGGCTTTTGTATCGGGCGCGGTTGCGCGTCGATGCCACTGAAGGAGAAGAACCGTCCTTGGTATGTGGGTTTTTCCATCATCCATAGGGCCTTGATCGCCTCGATCGCTTCGTCTGTTACGGCGCCACGCTGCTCGAAAGGAGCCCCGAGAGCGCGGAACTCTGGCTCAAGGTAGCCGGCTCCCAAGCCGAACAGAAGCCGACCTCCCGACACGACATCGAGAGTGGCGAGTTCCTTCGCCAAGATGACGGGATTCCGCTGTGGGAGGATAATCACCCCCGTCCCCAGGCGCAGCCGGACTGTGTGGGCCGCGATATGACTTAGCGCGACGACCGGGTCTAGAAAGGGCGTCTGCGGTTCAGAAGGCGATGGAGCCACACGCGGGTCGGGAAGAACGACGTGCTCGCCGGTCCAAACCGATTCAAGTCCGGCTTGCTCGGCGGCCTTCGCCACTTGAATCATAGCGCCTGGGTCGCCACAAACTCCGAAATTGATGCCAAAAAAACCTATTTTCATAATCCCAGTTTATGGCCTCCCCTAAGAGGAGAGTCCAGTCGGTCGAATTCTACGAACCGATTTTTTTCGTGGTCTCCATCAGCCGCTCCCCAGCCACCGCGGAAATAAAGCGGGCGGCGGATCGCGCATTGGTCGCCGAGCGCCACGCAATGTGACGCCCGCCCGACTCCATTCTGACATCAAACCAGGAGGCCAAATGAGTTCTTTCCTCTTAACGATAAGCCGCGCGATCTTCTTTCGCCTTCTCGCGCATGCGCCAGAAGAGCTGCAGCGAGAGGCGAAAGAGAACGCCCGGGGAGCCATACCCGCGCTCTGCTTCACGGAAGACGACATCAGGAAGAAGTTCGCGCAAGAGGAGCAATGGGATGAATTGTCCGATGACGAACAGCAAGAGGCCATTCGACAACTGATGGACGCGGGCGAATATGAACACGCGGCCACAGTCGCCGACGAAGCGATCACCGAAGCCGTCGCGCGATATCTTCACGAGGCCATGCTCGAAAAGGAGGAACGGCAGGAAGGAAGCGAAGGCGCCTGACGGAAGTGTTCTCCATCCCTCATCCGAGAGATCGCTGATCCTGAAGGCGCATCGCGCAAAGATCACTGTATACGCGTAAGCGCCTGTACGCGATCCGTCATGGGTACACGCCCTGGGTACCGGCTTCGATTGGACTTGAGCTATATGCAAAAGAACAGCGGGCGGCACGGCCGTGTCTTAAGGAGGAGACACGGCGATGGAAGAAAACCAAATTCCGGCCAGGACGCCCGACACAGCCGATCTGGTGGCTTTAGTTGATGAGATCGTCGCGTATTGGAAGGAGTTGGGGCGCACACGCTTCTATGCTCAACAGGGCGTGGATCCGGACGCTTTCGAGCGACTCTGGCCGCAGATACTCGATAACTTCTTTCTGGCGGAAACAGTGCGTGTCGCGAAAAAACTTCGCTTCCTCTCGCGGGGCCGCGACAACTGATCCGAGCCCCACTAACCGTCAATAACAATTAACCGGAGCCATTCATAATGACCGATCCGACAACCGTCAATGAATCTTTCGGTAAGCTGCGCGCAATCGAAGCCGAACTGGGCGCGCTCTTCATCGAACGCGAGGAGGTCGTGCGCGCCATGCTGCTCGCGCTTCTGTCACGGGAGCACCTGGCGCTGATCGGCCCGCCCGGAACGGCCAAATCGATGCTCATCACCGAACTCGCCAAACGGGTCGGTGACTCGGCCGGCAGCGGGTTGAGATGCTTCGTCTATCTGCTCACGAAGTTCACCACGCCTGAGGAACTCTTCGGCCCGGTCTCGATCAGCGGGCTGAAGGCCGATGACTACAGGCGCGTCACGACCGGGAAGCTGGCTGAGGTCGAACTCGCCTTCCTCGACGAGACTTTCAAAGCCTCGTCGGCGATCTTGAACTACCTGCTTCGGCTGATGAACGAACGCGAGTTCGAGAACGGGCGTCAAACCGCGCAGGCTCCGTTGATCTCGCTCTTCGGCGCTTCGAATGAACTTCCGCAGGAGACCGAGCTGGAAGCGCTGTTTGACCGTTTCCTGATCCGCATGACCGTCGGCTACGTGAGTGAAGGCGGATTCACCAAGTTGCAGCAGTTGCTCGCCAATCACCGGGCCAGGCAGGCGCCGCAGACGATCACGCAGGCCGAACTCGTCGCCTTGCAGCAGGGCGTAGGACAGATTCCGATCCCGGGGGCGATCATCGACACGATCGCTCAACTCCGCCGCGACCTGGGCGCCAAAGGGATTCGCGTGAGCGACCGGCGCTGGGGGAAGACTCATGGCGTCCTGCGCGCCCATGCGCTACTGGAAGGCCGCTCGGCCGTTGAAGAAGACGATCTGGCCGTCCTCAAACACGTCCTATGGTCATCTCCCGACCAGCAGTCCGAGATCAGCAAGCTTTGCGCCCGGCTCAGCAATCCCATCCACGGCAAGGCGACCGAACTCGCAGATCAGGCCGCATCGGTATATGACGCGACCATGACCGCGCACGGACAGAGCAGCGACACACAGCAGAAGGTGGTCGTCGTCGCCGAGGGCATCGACAAGCTCAAAGCGATTCACGCCGGCCTGGTTCAACTCCAGGAGAAAGCCGCCGCCAGGGGGCGCGGCGCCGGCAAGATTGAGAAGGTCGTCGCCTCGGTTCAAGAGATGCGCGAAAAAGTCGGGGCGCTCATCCTCGGCGCGATGTGAGGTCATCCGATGGCTACCATGGAAACAATCGAGAATTGCGATATTGCGACCGACGCCATCGCCGACGGGACACAGGCGCTGCAGCATGACGCCTACGACGTTCAGGAATTCGATCGCGCGGTCGAGACTTACCAGCGGCTGGCGGTTGCGGTCAATAGAGCAGGCGAGGAACTGAGCACCGCGCCCGCCCTGATCCGCGATCTCTTCTGGAGCTTTCACAAACGGGCTCCGCGAATCAACGAGAGCGCCACGCTCAAACCGGCCTTCGCCGTCAACAGGCAGATCCTCGAGGAGATTATGAGCGCAGCCGAGTGGCGGCACTTGCGTGAGGCCGGCTCGATCAACGACTCGATGATCAGCGCCATCGCCACGATCGGCGCCTGTGAACGAGCGATCGATGCGCTCGATCGCGACTCGCGCAATCGGATCAATCGACTGGCCGCGACCAATGAGGCCGCCGAAAAGCTGTTCGGCCGGGCCGACATCCTCGATGAACTCGCCTCACAAGCCACGGCGCAACAGGTCGAGGATCTCCGCAAACGCGCGGCCAGATCGCGCGTGGCGGCCAGACGCCAGGAACGAGCCGCCGCGGAGATTGAAGAATCACTCGACACGGACGATGACGAACGGGACAGGGCCGTACGGCTGGCGGCGCGGCGGGGGATGGCAGAAGCCCTTGAAGAGGCTGAAGCGATTCAGAACGCGATCGCGGCTTTCGGCGGAGGTTATTCCACGAGTGACGGCGGAAGCGGAATGCCTCGTGAGATGACCGCGCGAGAGAAGATCGAACTCGCCATGCGCGTCATGCGCTCGCCGAGGCTCAAACTGATCGCCGAGATGTGCGGCCGATTCACCCGTATAGCCATTAGCGTACAGAAGAGCAGGGTCAACCATCCGCCGAGTGAGATCACCTCGATCACGATCGGCAATGACCTCGCTCATTTATTGCCGGGCGAAGTGGCCCTGCTCGGCGACCCTGATCTTGAAGACCTCTTCTATCTCAAATTCGCAGAGCGACGATTACTGCAATACGAACTCGAAGGCAGAGAGTCCGAGGGACGCGGACCGATCATTCTGGCGCTGGACGAATCCGGATCGATGTCGGAGACGTTGGGCGGCGTAGTCAAAGAGGCCTGGGGCAAATCGGTGATGCTCGGTCTGCTGGCCATCGCG
>DATEMG010000756.1:0-29179 GCA_035275805.1 Blastocatellia bacterium | reverse complement strand
CTATCACGAGACGATGGGCATCGGGATCGTCGCGGGGCGCGGCTTCACCGAGCAGGATCGCGCGGGCGCGCCGGGGGTGGTGATCATCAACGAGACGATGGCGCGGCGTTTCTTTTCCGGCGAAAACCCGCTGGGCAAAATATTGCGGCTGGGGCCGGGCGCGCCGCCGCTCGAAATCATCGGCGTCGCGCGAGACATCAAATATCACGACCTGACCGAGTCGCCGATCCCGCATTTCGACTTGCCCGCCTTGCAGCGAGGCTACGACGCCTACATCAACTTCTTCGCGCGTGTGAAGGGGCGCGCGGCGGATATGATTCCGTCCGCGCGCGGCGAAATGCGCGCGCTCGATGCGACGCTCCCCGTAGACGGAGTCGCCTCGATGTCCGAACTGGTCGGCCATGCGGTTTCGGCGTTGCGACTGGCTTCGACACTCATTGGAGTCTTCGGGCTGTTGGCGCTGCTGCTCGCAGGGATCGGGCTGTACGGCGTCATGGCCTGGACGGTCAGTCGCCGCACGCGCGAAATCGGCGTGCGGATGGCCCTGGGCGCGCGAGCCGCCGACGTGTTGAAGCTGGTGCTCAAGCAGGGAATGTTGCTTTTGGGAATCGGCGTCGCGGCGGGACTGGGCGTGGCTCTCGTCGCAACGCGCCTGGTTGAAAGCTTGCTCTACGGCGTGGGCAGAAACGACCCTTCGACCTTTGCCGTTGTCGTATTGCTGCTCGCAGGCGCGGCATTGCTGGCTTGCTGGATTCCGGCGCGGCGGGCGACGAAAGTTGATCCGATGATCGCGCTTCGATATGAGTGATTCAAAAAATTGGAGGGCCAAGCCGATGAGAAGGATATCGCTCGCTTTATTGTTGTTTGCCGCAGTCATTACCGCTGCATCCGCGCGTCAGAAAAATAGTCCCGACGCCTTCGGCAGTGTGCGCGAGTTCATCAAGCAACAGTTGACCGAGCGGCGTCTCCCCTCCATCGCCGTGGCTGTAGCGCGCGACGGGCAGATCATTTGGGAAGAGGCTTTCGGGTGGGCCGACACGGAGAAACGTGTTCCGGCCACGTCGCACACGATGTATTCGCTCGCTTCCATCTCGAAGCCGATCACGGCCACGGGGCTGATGATCCTGAAGGAGCGTGGGAGGATTGAACTGGATCGCCCGATCAACGAATACCTGGGCGAGGCGAAGATCGCCGTGCGCGTGGGCCAACCGGCCGAGGCCACGGTGCGGCGCGTGGCCAATCATACGGCGGGCTTGCCGCTGCATTACCAGTTCTTTTACGATGACGAATCTTACCGCGCGCCGTCGCGCGACGAGACGATTCGCCGCTATGGCAATTGTGTGACCGCGCCGGGCGAACGTTACCAATACTCCAACCTGGGCTACGGCATTCTCGATCACGTCATTACGCGAGTTTCGGGTCGAAGCTACGCCGACTTTATGCGCGAGGAGGTCTTTCTGCCGCTGGGGTTGACGCATACATCGGTGAACATCGGGCCGGGATTGGAGAAGTACCAGGCGATTCGCTATAGCGGGGACGGAACGCCGATCCCGTTTTACGATTTCGATCATCCGGGCGGTTCGGCGGTATACGCGAGCGCGCATGACCTGGTCAGGTTCGGAATGTTTCATCTGAAGGCGCATCTGTCTGAACAGAAGGCCATCCTGAAAGATGAGACCATTGACGAGATGCAGCGGGCCACGGTTGATATGAATCCAAATACCGGATACGGCATAGGCTGGGCGACGACCGAGTATTCGGGCGGGCGTCGGCGCGTCGAGCATAGCGGCGGAATGGGCGGTGTCAGTACGCTACTCCGACTCTATCCGGCCGAGAAAATAGCCATTGTTGTGCTGGGCAACGCCAGTTCGAGCCTGCCGGGCCAGGTGATGGATCAGATCGTCGCGGTCCTGGCGCCGGAGACGGCGCGCAGTCCTGGAGCGCAGAATCAGGCGCCTCCGGGGCAGGACTTCAAGCCTTCCGACGCCTTGCTAGGCGCCTGGCAAGGCAAGGTTCACACTTACAAGGGGGAGATTGGCTTCAGGCTGCTGTTTCAACCGGACGGCGACGTTCACGCGAAACTCGGATCGCAGTTGATAACTTTGCTCAGCCGGCCGCAGTTCAAAGACGGCTATTTGAGCGGAAGTTTCGCGGGCGACATCGGGACTGAAGACGCCAATCGAACACGGTATTTGTTACAGCTTTCGCTCAAGCTGCGCGGCGATGTTTTGAACGGGGCTATGACGGCGCAATCCGTGGCGATGGGGCGACGCGTCGGAAACGCGCTCACCCATTGGGTCGAGTTGAAGAAAGAATGAGAAGATGTCAGGCGCCAGGTTTCAGGTTTCAGGCTTCGGGTTGTAAGAGGCGCTGGAATCTAACACCTGGCGCCTGGCGCCTGGGGCCTAACACCTGACACCTGAAACCTGAAACCTGACACCTAGAGGAATTATGCGGACATTCTGGAAAGACCTGCGCTACGGCGCGCGAATGTTGTTGAAGAATCCTGGATTCACGTCGATCGCCGTGATCACACTGGCGCTGGGGATCGGGGCGAATGCGGCGATCTTCAGTGTCGTCAACGCTGTGTTGTTGCGACCTCTGCCGTTCAAGGAACCAGAGCGGCTGATAATGATTCGCGAAACGAAAATTCCACAATTCCCGGAGTTCTCTGTCTCGCCTGGCAACTTCCTGGATTGGAAGAGGCGGAATACGGTCTTCGAGAGGTTAGTGGCCGTTCGGACTCCGTCTTTTAATCTGATCGGAACTGGCGACCCGGAGCAGTTAAGCGGCATGCGCGTCACCGATGGTTTTTTTGCGATGCTCGGCGCAAAACCGGAACTGGGACGCGAATTTCGCCCTGAAGAAGACCAACCTGGCCGTGACAATGTGGTGATTCTCAGTCACGGATTGTGGCAGCGGCGGTTCGGCGGCGATCCGAAAATAATAGACCAGACGATCACGCTCAGTGGCCGGATTTATACGGTGATTGGGGTGATGCCCGTGACCTTTAGTTTCGGGGGGAGCGAGACAGCGTTGTGGGCGCCAATGGGGTTTACCCCGGATGACGCCCAGAATCACGGCGGACATTTCCTGTCGGCCATCGGGCAGCTCAAGCCTGGCGCCACGATCGAACAGGCGCGGTCGGAAATGAGCGCTATCGCGGGACAACTGGCCCAGGAGTTCCCTGACGCGAACGCCGGCTGGAATGTGAAGCTCCTTCCGTTGCAGGAATTCATCGTCAGAAGCGTCGAAACCGCCTTGCTCGTTCTGCTCGGCGCGGTGGCTTTCGTGTTGTTGATCGCATGCGCCAATGTGGCGAACTTGCTGCTGGCGCGCGCCGCCGGACGGGAGAAAGAAATCGCGATTCGCACTGCGCTCGGCGCGGGGCGGGCGCGTATCGTCCGCCAACTACTTACTGAAAGCGCGCTGCTCGCCTTGACGGGCGGGGTCGCGGGATTGTTGCTGGCCAAATGGGGAACCGACTTATTGCTGAAGCTGGCGCCGCAAAACTTGCCGCGCATGAGTGGTGTTTCGCTCGACGGTCGCGTGTTGGCTTTCACCGCCGCCGTCACGTTGCTGACGGGCTTGATTTTCGGGCTGGTTCCCGCCTTGCAGGCGTCCAAGCCGAATTTGACTGAAACGATGAAAGACGCCGGCGGGCGCGGTTCGACTGAAGGCGGGCGACGTCAATTTGTTCGAGGCTCGCTGGTCGTGTTGGAGATGGCGTCGGCGTTATTGCTTCTGGTGGGCGCGGGATTACTGATCAAAAGCTTCTGGCGCCTGCAGCGGATCGATCCCGGCTTTAACGCGAACAACGCTCTGACGGCGTCGGTGACGCTGCCTTCCAGGAAGTACCCCGAAGAAAATCAGCAGTCCGCTTTCTTTCAGCAATTGCTTGAAAAAGTCCGGGCCCTCCCGGGAGTGCAGGCGGCGGGCGCGAGCAATGTCGTGCCTCTGGGCGGCGATTACGTACTGGGCTTCGTAATTGAGGGCAGACCGCCACTTCCGCCAGGCGCGGGCCAAAGCACAAATTACTATGCGGTGAGCGCCGATTACTTCAAGGCGATGGGCATTCCGCTGCTCCGGGGTCGCGTGTTTACTGAGCAGGATACGAGAAATTCGACGCGCGTGGCCGTCATCAGCGATTCAATGGCGAAGAGGATGTTTCCGAACGAAGACCCCATCGGCAAGCGCATTCACGTCACTAACGGCCCGACCGTTTTTCGGGAGATCGTGGGCATCGTCGGCGACGTGAAGCATTATGGCTTGGATCAGGACACGACACTGCAGACTTACGAGCCATACACGCAACAGCCTTTCTCTTTCATGACGCTGGTCGTGCGCACGGCGGGCGACCCGACCAATTTAACCTCGGCGATTCGCAACCAGATCCTGAGCATTGATAAAGAACAGCCTGTCTCCGGGATCAGGACGCTCGAGCAACGGGTCTCAACCTCCATTGCGCAACAGCGATTTTCCATGCTGCTGCTCGGCGTCTTCGCGGCGGTGGCGATGGTGTTGGCCGCCGTCGGCATCTACGGCGTACTGAGCTATGCCGCGGCGCAGCGAACGCACGAGATCGGCATTCGCATGGCGCTGGGCGCGCGCGCCGGAAATGTGCTGAAGATGGTCATCGGGCAGGGAATGAAACTGGCGCTCGCGGGCGTGGCGCTGGGATCGGGCGCGGCGCTGGCGTTGACACAGTTGATGAAGCGATTGTTGTTCGGCGTGACGGCGGCTGACCCGATGACTTATGTCGTTATCGCCTTGTCGTTGTCGCTTGTCGCATTGTTCGCCTGCTGGATTCCGGCGCGGCGGGCTGCGAAGGTGGACCCGATGGTGGCGCTGCGTGTGGAATGAATGTCCCAGATGCCAGATGCCAGATGCTAGATGTCAGGTGTCGGGCGTCGGTGGAGAGGCTCTGGCATCGCTCCTCTACTGGAGTCTAACACTGACATCTAGCATCTGGCATCCGACATCCGCTTTGGAGGAATTATGCAAACGCTCTGGCAAGACCTGCGTTATGGCGCGCGAATGTTGTTGAAGAACCCTGGTTTCACGTTGATCGCCGTCCTGACGCTCGGCCTGGGCGTCGGCGCGAACACGGCCATCTTCAGCGTCGTCAACGGCGTCCTGTTGCGACCGCTCTCTTATCACGAGCCCGAACAGATCGTGACGCTCTTGAACAATGGCCAATTTCCGGTCTCGCCCGCGAACTTTCTGGATTTTCGCGATAACAGCCAGAGCTTCGCGCAGATGGCGGCGGCGGAAGCATGGGGCGCCGCGCTCACGGGCGCTGACAGACCGGAAGCGATCTCCGGGTTGCGGATGGGTGAAGGGCTTTTTGGCCTGCTTGGCGAACAGCCGTTGTTGGGGCGTACGCTGCAAGCAGAAGACTACCAGCATGGCAAGGATCACGTGCTCGTGCTGAGCCACAAGCTCTGGCAGCGGGCGTTCGGCGGCGACCCGAATATAATCGGACGGCGGCTTATGTTAAGCGGCGAAAGTTACGCCGTGGTCGGGGTGATGCCGGCGCGGTTTCAATTTCCGCCGTTCTGGTCAACGCGCGCGGAGATGTGGGCGCCTCTCGATCTGCGTCCTCGCGCGACGATACGCCGAGGGGGAGAATCATTGCGGGTCTTTGCGCGGCTCAAACCGGGTGTGGCGTTGCAGCAGGCGCAGGCCGAGATTGACGCGATGAATAAGCGACTTGCGCTGGCTTACCCGGAGGCCAACACCGGACTCAACATTCGCATAGACCCGTTGAATGAGAAAGTAGTCGGCAATATTCGCCGGGCGTTGCTGGTCTTGTCGGGCGCCGTCGGATTCGTCCTGTTGATCGCCTGCGCGAATGTAGCCTGTTTGCTGCTGACGCGCGCGGCGGCCCGGCAAAGGGAAGCCGCGGTTCGCGTGGCCTTGGGCGCCGGCCGATGGCGCATTGTCAGACAATTATTGACCGAGGGCTTGTTGCTCTCGCTCGGCGGCGCAGCCGTCGGAATTCTGCTGGCTGTGTGGGGCGTTGATTGGCTGATGACGCTGCTGGCCGGCAACAGCAACAGCTTCAGCGTCCGCTTGCCGCGCCTGAATGAAATCAGGATTGACGCGGCGGCGCTCGGTTTCACGCTCGCCGTTTCTTTGGCGACCAGTTTGCTCTTCGGTCTTGCCCCGGCGCTCGCGGCGTCAAAGCCCGATTTGAATCAGACGCTCAAAGAAAGCGGGCGCGGGACGTCTGGCGGACGCCGCCGTTTGCGCGAAACGCTGGTCGTCGCCGAACTCGCGCTGGCGCTGGTGATGTTGATTGGCGCGGGTTTGCTGATGAACAGCTTTTTGAAACTGCAGGCGGTCGATCCCGGGTTCAATCCGCGCAACGTGTTGACGATGACCGTCTCGCTGGCGGGCGCGTCGCAGTATGTGGGGCTGGCGCGCGAAGCGTTCTATCGGCAATTGACGGACAGGCTGACGGCCTTGCCGGGCGTCGAGTCGGTCAGCGCGATCAATCACCTGCCGCTGGCCGGTGACACTTGGGGTACAACTCTGACGATTGAAGGCCGCCCCTTGCCCCCGCCAGGACAGGAAGTCAGGGCCACCTACCGCGTGAGCCGGCCGGATTACTTTCAGACGATGGGCATTCCGCTGCGCGCCGGGCGCGATTTCAACGAACGTGACACGCCGGACACGCCCGGCGTCATCATCCTTAACGAGACCCTGGCCCGGCGTCATTGGCCGGCGGAAGACCCCATCGGCAAACGCGTCACGCTCGACGACACGCGCGACAACTCGCGGGCGCCGCAATGGTTCACCATTATCGGCGTGGTGAAGGACGCCAAACAGAATAGTTGGACGGACGCGGCGCCGAACGAAATTTATCTGCCATTCCAACAAAGCCGGGGATTTTACTCAGGAACCGCCAGACACTTCGCCGCAATGACGATAGTCGTTAACACCGCCATTGACTCGCAGAGCATGGCCAGGGCCGCGGAAGAAACGGTCAGATCGCTCGACCGCAACCTGCCCGTCTCCAGCGTAGCGACGATGGAACAGGTGATCGCCGACACGCTCTGGCAGCCGCGTTTCAATTTGCAATTGATCGGAATATTCGCATCCCTTGCGATGACGCTGGCCGCCATCGGTTTATACGGAGTGATGTCGTATTCCGTCGCTCAACGCGCGCGCGAGGTCGGCTTGCGAATGGCGCTGGGGGCGCAACGCGGCGACGTGATGAAGCTGGTGGTAGGGCAGGGAATGAAGCTGGCGCTCGCGGGCGTGGCCTCGGGCCTGCTCGCGTCAGCGGCGCTGACTCGCTTGATGGAGAAGTTACTGTTCGAGGTGAGCGCGACCGATTTCTCGACCTTCGCCCTGATCTCGGTCCTGTTGACTATCGTCGCAATGCTGGCCTGCTGGATTCCGGCGAGGCGGGCGACGAAAGTAGACCCGATGATCGCGCTCCGATGCGAATAGAACAGGGCCGCCGGTTCCGGGCCTTTGCGTCTTTGCGCCTTAGCGAGAAATGCCGCCTGAACGGGGTATTTCTCGCAAAGGCGCAAAGGCGCAAAGTGGCCCCACTAGTTTTCAAAGACCATTATTCGTTACTACGTGGCGCGTCGTTATTTTTGGATGAAAATTTCCAACGCAGTAGACGCCAGACTTATGCGCGCGCCGAAAAATTCGCCTCTCCCCTTGATATTCTACCCATCTCCCATTGACATTCTACCTGAGCCGCCGGATACTTCGGTCGAAGATCTACCGGAGGTGTTATGTCGAAAGAAAACAAAGCTGAAAAACAAACCCGCGTCGACCTCCTTCAGGGCACGCTCGACATGTTGATCCTGCGAACCCTGCTCTTCGGCCCGTTGCACGGCCACAACATCGCGCATTACATAAAGCAGACCTCGGAAGACGTGTTGAAAGTGGATCACGGCTCGCTCTATCCGGCGCTGCAGCGGCTGGAGCGTCGTGGCTGGGTGACCGCAGAGTGGGGGACTTCGGAGAACAACCGCCGAGCGAGGTACTACCGCGTCACCAAAACAGGCAAAAAACAACTCCTCGAGGAGACCTCGAAATGGGAGCGTCTGAACGCGGCCATCGCCCGCATTATGAAGCCTGCGGGAGAGGAGGGTTAAGTATGAGCTGGAAGGAAGAGCTGGGCTTTATCATTCGCCGTCTCATCCATCGCCGTCGCGCCGAGCGGGAGCTGGACGAAGAGATTCGCTCCCACCTGGAGATGGAGGCCGAACAGAACATCTCGGACGGAATGTCGTCAGAAGAGGCGCGGTTGGCCGCACGACGTTCCTTCGGCAGCGTCGCGATAGCGAAGGAAGACAGCCGCGCGATGTGGGGACTGGGGGTGTTGGAAATCTTCTGGCAGGACTTGCGCTATGGCGCGCGAATACTGCTCAAGCGCAAGGGCTTCACGGCTGTGGCCGCGCTCACGCTAGCGCTGGGCGTGGGGGCGAATACGGCGGTCTTTAGCGTTATCAACGCTGTGTTGATACGCCCGCTGCCATTTGCCGATGCGGATCAGTTGGTGATGATCTGGGAAACGCAACCCGACGTCCGCGGCCCTGTAGGCTCATATCCGGATTTTCAGGATTGGCGCGCGCAGGCGCAGTCTTTTCAGGGAATGGCGGCTTTTTCGAATAAGCGTTACGGTAAAGCGGAGTTGGCCGGTCATAGCGAGACGGTAGAGGCGCAGGGCATGCTGGTTTCGCAGGACCTGTTTCCACTGCTCGGTCTTAAGCCGATGTTCGGTCGCAACTTTCTTCCAGAAGAAGAACAAACCATTAACAATCGAGTGGTGATTCTCAGCCAGGCGCTCTGGCGTCGCGGCTTCGCCAGTGATCCGGGCATCATCGGCAAAAGCATTCAACTCAACGGCGCGAGCTTTACTGTCGTCGGTGTGATGAGCGAGCAGTATCCGCTCGAGACCGATTTCTGGCTGCCGTTGTCGCATCTGAGTCAAATCGATCTCACCAGCAGAAGGCATGACTCTGTGCGAGCCGTTGGACGACTCAAACCCGGCGTGACAATCGAGCATGCGCGCAAAGAGATGGAGACCATCGCCGAGCGGCTTCGGCAATTGTATCCGGCGACCAATAATAACAGGGGGGTTGAACTGATGCCGATGCGTCATCACCTCGCCGGTGATCTGCGGCCCATAGTTTTGCTGGTCTTCGCGGCTGTCGCGCTCGTCCTGCTGATTGCATGCGCGAACGTCTCCAACCTGCTGTTGGCGCAATCGGCTGGGCGACAGCGCGAGATGGCGATTCGCGCCGCAATAGGCGCCGGACGTGGCCGTCTGGTTCGGCAGCTTCTGGTTGAAAGCCTGCTGCTGGCGCTGCTCGGCGGAGTCGCGGGACTTGCGCTGGCGGCCTGGGGCATACCGGTATTGCGGTCGGGCTTGCTGGGAATCGTGACAGGGAAGATCCCGGGTCTCGAGACGATAGGGGTTGACTGGCGCACGCTCGGGTTTACCTTCGGCGTGAGTCTGTTGACGGGCGTTTTATTCGGCGCGCTGCCGGCGCTGCAAATTTCCCGCATCGATCTCAATCGAACATTGAAGGAAGGCGGCAAGGGGTCAGCCGGCGCCGTGCGGCGCGGCCTCAGCCGTTCACTGGTGATGACTGAGGTCGCGCTGGCGGCCATAGTACTCGTCGGCGCGGGTTTGCTCGTCAGGAGTTATCAAAAACTGATACAGGTTGATCCGGGCTTTCGCGCCGACCATCTTCTCAGCCTGAAAATCGAACTGTCACAGTCCCGTTATCGAGAAGATGAGCAGGTCAGAAACTTCTATCAGCAACTGACGCAGCGCATTCAAGAACTCCCCGGAGTGGAACAGGCGGCGCTGATTGATCGGTTGCCGTTTGCGCCGTCATTTCGTATCTCCAGATTCATTGCGGAAGGCCAGCAGCCGGAACCGGGCAAAGAACCGATCACGCAAATGAGAAGGGCGGATCATCGTTTCTTCGAGATGATGGGGATCCCTCTGCTCAAGGGGCGTCTCTTTGACGAAAAGGATGTCATAGACGACAACAAGGTCATCATCAACGAAACGATGGCGCGGGGCTTCTTTCCGAATCAGGACCCTGTGGGCAAACGCATCTTTATGCATTTTGGATCTGGCGAACCCACCCCCGTTCTGATCATCGGCTTCGTGGCCGACATCAAAGACCTCGGCCTGGACGCGGCGGTCGAGCCGACGATCTACTGGCCCGGTGTGGGAGGCGAAGCGGTTTTGTTGGCGCACACGAATGTCGATCCGCTGAGCCTCGCTTCGGCGGTCCGCCATGCCGCGCTGTCAATTGATCCCGCATTGCCACTACCGCAGGCCAGAAGCGTTGAAGAGATTCTCGACGCTTCACTCGCCCGACAGCGTTTCACCCTCAACCTGCTATGCGTATCCGCGTTGCTGGCGCTTCTGCTGGCGGCCATCGGCATATATGGCGTGGTCGCGTATTCGGTCACGCAGCGCGCGCAGGAGATCGGTATTCGCCTGGCCCTGGGCGCGCAAGCCAGTGACGTGCTCAAGCTCATCATTGGGCGTGGGATCACCCCTGTGTTGCTCGGCCTGGCGTCAGGGCTGGCCGGAGCGTTTGCGCTCTCGCGGTTGATGACGCATCTGACGGCAGGTTTGTTATTTGAAGTCCACCCCACTGATCCTGCGACGTTCACGGCAATCACCTTGCTGTTGGTGATTGTCGCGCTGCTGGCTTGCTATTTGCCAGCGCGTCGCGGAACGAAGGTCGATCCGCTGACTGTGCTCAAACACGAGTGATGATAACGATAAGAGCTTATGGCTCGGTCACTTCTTATCAGTTTTTGAAATGATGATTTCCATGCCGCTGCGACGGCAGGGGGAATCAAATTTGGAAATCACCGATAAAGCGCCCAAACCGCAAGCGCGAGTGAGCGCCCTGAAGCTCGATCAATAGCAGGAGGCCCCGATGATTTCGCCGAAATCGCTGATCGTCCTCATGCTGGCTTGTCTTCCGGCCTTCGCCCAGGACTGGCCGCAGTGGGGCGGTCCCGGACGTGATTTCAAAACTTCCGCGGCGAGGCTGCGGACCCGGTGGCCCGCTAGCGGCCCGCCCCGGTTGTGGAATCGACGCCTGGGCGAAGGGCATTCGGCGATTGTCGCGGAAGGCGCCCGGCTTTTCACGATGTACCGCAGGGGCGAACAGGAAGTGGTGATTGCGCTCGACGCCAAAACCGGCAAGACGATCTGGGAATACAGCTACGCCGCTCCTTACTTGCGGGGGATGGATATGTCCTATGGCGACGGGCCGCATGCGACGCCGCTCGTCGTGGGACAGGCGCTTTACACCGCAGGCTCGACCGGCAAGCTCTTCTGCCTGGAGAAAGCGACCGGCAAGCCGCGTTGGAGCCACGAACTCTGGCGGGGATTTACCGGTGGAACGCATATGGGCTATTCGAGCAGCCCTCTGGCCTATAAAAACACTTTGATCATGCAGGCCGACGGCGCCGGGCGCAGCCTGATGGCCTTCGATCTGAACAGCGGGCGCGTCGTCTGGCAGGCGCTGAACTTTGGCGCCTCGAATTCGTCGCCGATCGTCATCAACGTCGACGGGCAGGACCAACTCGTGGTCTTCACGCACGGCGAGATACTCGGCGCTAATCCGAATGACGGCGCGCTGCTATGGTCGCGCCGTATAGCGGCGCAATGGGACTTCCACTTCACTATCAGCACGCCGGTTTGGGGAGCTGGAAATCTGCTTTTCGCATCGGCGGCTTATGGCATCGGCGGGCGCGTCCTGCATTTGAGCCGCAACGGCGGCCAGACCGTCGTGAAAGAGTTGTGGCAGAGCGAACGCGCGCGCGTTCACAAGGAAAACGCCGTCCGGCTGGGCGACGTGATCTATGCCTCGACCGGCCACCTTGGGCCGGCCTTTTTCACGGCGATTGACGTGAGGACCGGCAAGGTGTTGTGGCAGGACCGAAGCTTTTCGCACTCCACTTTTCTGTACGCGGACGGCAAGTTCATCATCCTCGATGAAGATGGCGCGCTGGGCCTGGCTACTCCCACCGCCCGTGGTCTGACAGTACATTCCAAGATCGAAATCTTGACGAGCCGTTCATGGACGGCGCCCACACTGGTTGGCAGGACACTCTACCTGCGCGACCGTAAGAACATCATGGCCTTGCAATTGTAATTATGAATTCCGCGAGAGAGGAGAGTTGAGTATGCGCTGGAAGCAAGAGCCAATTTTCATCATACGCCGTCTTATTTATCGCCGTCGCGTCGAGCGGGAGTGGGAGGATGAGATTCGCGCCCGCCTGAAGATGGAAGTCGAACGGAACATCGTGGACGGGGGTCCGTACAAGAATACCTTCACCGGCACGATCGAGTCCTTGACCAAGATGTCAGGCGCCGTCGAGTTTGTTAAAGGACCGGCCAGGTGGACCGCGACCAAGAAGTGATGAAGCGCGCTTGACTCTCCTGTTGCGGGAGACAGTAGACTGTCCGGGTAAACATTCAAGCTGTTTCCTGAAACAGGGGGGATCGAGATGTTTCGGATCGGAGATTTTTCCAAACTGACCCGGGTATCGGTCAAGGCGCTGCGCTTTTACGACGAGGTGGGGCTGCTCAAACCTACTTATGTTGACCGCGACACCGGTTACCGCTACTACTCAGCCACGCTGTTGCCGCGACTCAATCGCATTCTGGTTTTCAAAGAACTGGGATTCTCACTGGGAGAGATCGGTCATTTGTTGGAAGGCGACCTGCCGGTGGACCGCGTGCGGGAATCGCTTCAGAGCAGACGTGCGGAACTGACGCGCAGGATCGAGCGTGAGCGGGCGCAATTGGCTGAGGTCGATGCGTGGCTGGCGCAGATCGAGCAAGCGGGCCGCGTCCCGGAATACGAGGTCACGGTCAAGCAAGTCGCGCCCCGGCTGGTCGCTTCGGTGCGTGACACGCTCTCCTCATACGCCGACGCCGATGATCTCTTCGATGAACTCAGCAGCGATTTCAATCAACGCGGCGCGCCCCTCGGACGTGGCGCGATCTGGCACGCCTGCGCGGGCCAACGGCGAAGCATTGATTGCGAAGCGATTCTATTTCTGCGCGAGCCTGCTCCTGGCGCCGGGCGGGCGCAGGTCTACGAACTGCCCGGCGCCGCCGTAGCCTGCGTCATCCATCAGGGCAGCGACGAAACCTGCGAGCGCGCTTACGTCGCCGCGCGGTTGTGGATCGAGTCGCGCGGCTACACGATCGCCGGACCGAACCGCGAAGTGTATTGGCAAGGCGACGTCGCGCAAGGCGACGATTCGGGCGTGACCGAAATCCAATATCCGATCATTAAAGCTGTGAATGAGACTTATGGGTCTTACAAGACTTATAAGACCTATTCATGACCCCCCCCAAGTATTTTCCATAGGAGTTATGAACGTGAGCGCAGCCGAGAACAAACAACTCTTACAAAACATTTTTTCCGAGCTATCGAAAGGCAACGGCAAGCCATTTATCGAAAGCCTGGCCGACGACATCTGCTGGACCATTATCGGCTCGACGAAATGGTCCGGGACATATCGTGGGAAACAGGCGGTACTCAACGAACTACTGAAGCCGCTGTTCGACCAGTTTGCCGATCAATATACGAACACCGCGCACCGCTTCATTGCCGAAGACGACTATGTAGTAGTTGAGTGCCGTGGCCGCGTCACTACAAAGTCGGGGGCGCCGTACAACAACACGTATTGTTGGATCTGCCGCGTCACCGACGGCAAGTTGCAAGAGCTGACCGAGTACCTGGACACGGAACTGGTTACGGCGGCGTTGGGGGAGTAATGGCGCCCCAAAAGCGCCAACCTGTTCAATACATCGAAGAGGAAAAAATGGCGCCCAAGTTTGAAGCAGGTTTGGACGGTGTGACGTTTATGTCGAAAGGTTGCAGGCTGCTGGGCGGTTTTTATAAGGCCGCAGGGGACGCGCCTCGACCCACGTCCGTGTTGCTTCACGGCCTGCCGGGCATCGAAAAACACCTGGACATCGCCTATCGCCTGCGCGACCTCGGTTGGAATTGCCTCTACTTTCATTTTCGCGGCTGTTGGGGATCGGAGGGAGCGTTTTCGCTCGCGGGTTTGGCCGACGACACGCGCGCCGCAGTGGAATGGGTCATCAAACAGCCGTCGGTTGACGAAGACCGCATCGCCCTGATCGGTTGTAGTACTGGATCATATCCGGCGCTGATCTGTGGGGCCGCCGACCCGCGCATCCGCGCGATCGTCGGCGTCAGCCCGCTGATCGAGCCGCTAGCTTTCCAGTTTCCCCAAGAGATGGCGGACGAATTCGCCAGCATGTTGAATGGAGTTAGCAGTCGGGATTTGCGGGAACAGTGGCGGTCTCTGTCGTCTCTTGCGGACTCTTTGCGCGCGTTCACGCCGCGCCCGATTCTGTTGATCGCGGCGGACAAAGACCCCATCTTCCCGCCTTCGCAATACGCGGATTCCATCGCCAAGCTCGCCAACGTTCAATTGATAAGCAATGAGGAGAGCGATCACGGATTCAGCGCCTGTCGCCCGTGGCTGGCGCGAACCGTGACCGATTGGCTGGTCGCCGTCGGTTCCAAAGAGTCGTTTATGTCGCATTTAACGCCGCCCTGAAAGAATTTAAACGGGCCACGTAGTGACGCCATACTAGTGGGCGTTTCTTCTTAGCGGCCTTTGCGCCTTTGCGAGAACCGCCGCATGAATAAGGAAGCCTATTTCTCGCAAAGGCGCGATGGAAGTGGATTGATATGACCCTGAGAAAATTCGCCTTTTTGTCATTATTTTGCCTGCTCGGCTTTGCCGCCGGATGGGCGCAAAACAAAACCGTGAATCAGAAGAAAGCAGCGAGGGAGAAGAAGACCATGGAAAAACAACAAACAAACGTCCGGTTCATCAATCGCGCGCCTGCGGGCTATTCGCACGTCGTCGAGGTAAGAGGCGGGCGCACGCTATACATAGCCGGGCAAATTGCGCTCGACAAAGACGGAAACCTGGTTGGCCGCGGCGATTTTCGCGCGCAGGTCAAACAGGTCTTCGAGAACCTCAAGGCGCGGCTTGAAGAAGGCGGAGCCTCTTTCAAAGACGTGGTCAAACTCAATTACTACCTGACCGACGCTTCGGATTTGCAGGCCTTGCGTGACACGCGGAACAGTTACATCAACACGGAAACCCCTCCCGCCAGCACGCTCGTCGTAGTGAAACAACTCGTCCGCGAAGAGTACCTGGTCGAAATCGAGGCAGTCGCGGTGGTCGGCGAATGAATTATGAACCCGGTTTCCGACTGGCGCTGGGATTTAAAGATATCGGGCTCGCGCTGGCCCTCCTAAGTGTTGAGGAGGCAGGGCTGTCGCCAGATTACAGTTGAACATGTTTTGGATCCTTTACAAAGTTCCGCCAGACGCATGGCGGCTTCTCTAAATTTTCCTGCCTTTCTTCACCTTCTCTCCACAAATTGACTTGACGATACAACCCTATGTAGTAATCTACGGCTGGGCAATAGATCACTACATAGGGGGTAAGCTCGTGGATTACGGGATCAAGCTCAGTTACACGACTGCGATCATCCTTCAGGCTTTGGCCAACGGTTACCAATACGGCTTCGACATCATTGACGTCACCGGGTTGCCGAGCGGCACCGTCTATCCGGCGCTGCGGCGTTTCGAGGAGGTCGGGTTATGCGATTCGCGCTGGGAAGCCGACGATGTCGCCGAGCGCGAGCAGCGATCGCCGCGCCGTTATTACGAATTGACGAAAGATGGGCGCGCGGCGCTGGCCGAGGCGCTCAAAAGGTATCGCGCGTTAGAGAACTTCTTCGTCGGCGCAAAGAAGCCGAAACCGTCAAACGCATAGCGGCGATCACATGCTAGATCACAACAAACAACGCCCAACTTCTCTGCCAAGACGACTGGTCGCATTCATCGGCGTGATCGTGCCGCGCCGCTTCCGCGCCCGCTTTCGACGGGAATGGGAAGCTGAACTGGAATACCGCGAAGAACTGCTGGCCCGATGGGATCGACTCGATTGGCGTAGCAAACTTGAATTGCAGTGGCGGAGTCTCGGCGCGTTTTGGGACGCGCTGTGGCTGCAGCGTCAACGATGGGAGGATGAAATGATCCAAGACTTGCGTTATGGCGTGCGGATGCTTCTGAAACATCCGGGCTTCACTACGATTGCCGTCATCACGTTGGCGCTGGGCATTGGCGCAAACACGGCGATCTTCAGCGTTGTCAACGCCGTGTTATTGCGACCACTGCCTTACCAGGAACCGGAGAGGCTCATTCGACTATGGGAAAGCAATCCGGGGCGCGGCTGGCCTGAGTTCTCGGCTTCGGCCCTCAATTTCGAGGATTGGCGAAAACAGCAAACGGTTTGCGAGCAACTGGCGGCATACGAATTCGCCACGTTCAATCTCACTGGCGGCGGCGAACCGGAAAGAGCGGCGGCGCTCGGCGTAACAGCCAATCTGTTTCCGACGTTAGGAACGCCGCCTGCGCTCGGTCGGAATTTTCTGCCCGAAGAAGAACAGGCCGGGCGTCATCGTGTCGCAATTTTGAGCGATGGGTTATGGCGCCGGCGCTTCGGCGCTGATCCTCAATTGATTGGCCGCCAGGTTCAGTTGAGCGGCGAGAACTATACGGTCGTGGGCGTCATGCCGCCACGATTCCAGCTTACGCCAGGCGCTGAGTTGTGGACGCCGCTGGTGTTGGATGCGGCGCTGGCTCCCTGGCATGCGAATCGCTCCCATCACAGTATACATGTCATCGGGCGACTCAAGCCCGGCGTCAGCCTCGCGCAGGCGCAAGCCGCAATGGACATCCTCGCGCGCCAGCTTGAACAGCAATATCCGAAATCGAACGCGGGGTGGGGAGTGCGAATGCGAGCGTTTTACGATTGGCTCGTGCCAGAGCAAGTCCGCCGGTCAGCGCTCGCGCTCTTCGCGGCGGTCGGCTTCGTGCTGTTGATCGCATGCGCGAACGTGGCGAATTTGACGCTGGCGCGCGCTGCGACGCGGCGCAGGGAATTGGCGATACGAGCGGCCATGGGCGCGGGCTGGACGCGCGTTATGCGGCAATTGTTGACTGAAAGCTTGCTGCTGGCGACGCTCGGCGGATTGGCCGGAGCGCTGCTTGCGCGCTGGGGCGTGGAACTCATCAAGGCCGGCGCTTCGTTCAATATTCCGCGTCTCAATGAAACCCGCATCGATCTTCGCGCGCTTGGCTTCACGCTGATCGTATCGCTGTTGACCGGACTGATTTTCGGTCTTGCGCCGGCGTGGCAAGCCTCGAAGCTCAATCTCAATGGAACGCTCAAAGAAGGCGGACGCGGCGGCGACTCGCGGCGTGGCTTGCGCGGCGCGCTTGTCGTCGGCGAAGTCGCTCTGGCGCTCGTATTGCTGCTGAGCGCCGGGTTGATGATCCGCAGCTTTGCAAATCTGCAAAACGCGCCACTCGGCTTTACGCCTGAAAATGTGTTGGTGATGCAAATCAACCTGCCAGGCTCGAAATACGGCGAGAAAGCGCAGCGAGTCGATTTCTATAACCAACTGCTCGAAAGGCTGCGGGCGGCGCCGGGCGTGGTGGACGCCGCCGCTGTAACACAGCTTCCTCTTTTCAGCGGCGCCAGTTGGGCGCAGGAAATCACGGTGGAGGGGCGCGAGGCCGCGCCTTCGGACGCCAAGCTGTCGGCCAGAACCTTCGCCGCCACTCCGCGCTACTTCCAGACGATGGGAATTCCCCTGCTGCAAGGCCGCGATTTCACCGAACAGGATGGCGGCGATGGGCCATTGAATTTAATTGTCAGCGAATCTTTCGCGCGCCGCTTCTGGCCGAATGAAAATCCCCTCGGCAAGCGCTTCCGCACTGGAGCTTTCGACCTCTTCGGCACGGTGGTCGGCGTCGTAGCCAATGTGCGTAACGTCAGCCTCGAGAGTGAAGGCGGGCCGGCCTTTTACTTTTCCCACGGCCGCATTGGGATGCCAGCCTTGACGGTAGTCGCGCGCACAGTCGCGCCGCCGGAAACGATGACGGCCGCATTGCGCGCGCAGGCGCATTCGCTGGACCGCGATTTGCCGGTCTACAACGTCCGCACATTGGACCAACTCGTTTACAACGCCGCCGGACAGCCGCGTTTTCAAACCACGTTGCTGAGCCTGTTCAGCGTCGTGGCTTTGTTGCTGGCGGCGATCGGCGTCTATGGCGTGATGGCTTACGCGGTCACGCAGCGCGCACACGAGATCGGAGTGCGAATGGCGCTCGGCGCGCAACCCCGCGATGCGCTCAGGCTCGTGGTCAGACAAGGCATGACGCTCTCTCTGATCGGCGTAGCGATCGGCCTGGCGCTGGCGTTCGGCTTGACGCGTTTCATCAGGGGTTTGCTTTACCAGGTTAGCGCGACTGACGCGCTAACATTCGCGATCATCCCGTTGTTGCTCGTGGGAGTGACTCTGCTCGCTTGCTATGTCCCGGCGCGCCGGGCGACAAAGGTGGCCCCGCTCCTCGCGCTGCGGGGCGAATAGACGCCAATGGCTGATTCGACACAAACAAAGCGCTTTCGTTTCTGGCGCCGGTTGATCCGATTCATCGGCGTGATCGTGCCGCGCCGCTTCCGCGCCCGCTTCCGTCAGGAATGGGAAGCGGAGTTGGAACACCGCGAAGAGTTGTTGGCCCGATGGGACAGGCTCGACTGGCGTAACAAACTCGAATTGCTGTGGCGCAGTCTTGGCGCGTTCTGGGACGCGCTCTGGCTGCAACAACTACGATGGGAGGACGAAATGATTCAGGACTTGCGTTTTGGCGTGCGAATGCTGCTCAAGCATAAAGGCTTCACCATCGTGGCGGTACTCACGCTGGCGCTCGGCATCGGGGCGAACACGGCCATCTTCAGCGTGATGAACGCGCTGCTGTTGCGCTCCCTGCCGGTCAAAGACCCTGAAGAATTGGTTCTGCTGGCGAGTGTCAACCGCAGCGGCCCTGCCTACACCTTCTCCTACCCGTTGTACGAATTGCTGCGCGACGGTAGCCATAATTTCCCCGACCTCTTCGGCTTCACCGATGTTTCCAAGCGCCGTATGAGCGCAGGTGGAACGGAGGCGGAGTTAATTCGCGGACAGGAAGTCACGGGCAATTTTTTCGCGGCGCTCGGGGCGCCGGCCCTGCTCGGTCGCACGCTCACGCCTGAGGACGACCGGGTCAGCCTTCTATATGCGGATGGGCAATGGACGCCGAGTTCGCAGGCGATCGCCGTCATCAGCCACAGCTTTTGGCAGCGGCGATTCGGCGCTGATTCGGCGGTGGTCGGAAAGACGATCAACATCGAGAATTGGCCGGTGACCATTGTCGGTGTCACGGCGCCTGGCTTCTTCGGGATTCAACCGGGCGAGCATCCCGACCTATGGGTGTTGGTCAGGCAGGTGTGGTTTAAGTCGCTAGACAAGCCGGGGAGATCGTTTCTGCATTTGATGGGCCGCCTGCCTGCGGGCCCAAACCGCGCGCAGGCGCAAGCAGAACTCGACCTTGTCTATCAGCGCCACAAGGCTGAGTACCTCTCGCTTAGTCCGACAAATTGGGATGAGTCGGAGAGACAAATCTACGCGGAAAAAAAGCTCGAATTGCAGCCGGGCGCCGGCGGATATACCGAACTGCGCCTCAAGTTTCGCCGCTCGCTCATGCTCCTGATGATGGCGGTCGGGCTGGTGTTGTTGATCGCCTGCGCCAATGTCGCGAGCCTCCTGCTGGCTCGCGCCGCCGCGCGGGGCCACGAGTTCACGATGCGCAGCGCCCTGGGCGCAGGACGGCTCCGGCTCGTCCGCCAGATGCTGACCGAAAGCCTGCTACTCGCCGCGTTGGGCGGGGCCTCTGGCTTGCTGATCTCTCAATGGGGCGTAAAGGCGCTGCTGGTTTTTATGCGGCTTCAGTCTGATCCGATCTCATTCAGCGTCACGCCCGATGCTCGGGTGCTGTGGTTTACGCTGGCGGCCACATTGCTTACCGGTTTGCTCTTCGGCCTTGGGCCCGCGCTCCGTAGCAGCCGACTCGACCTGGCGACGGCGCTCAAAGGCGCGGGAGGCGGTGTAGCGGGAGACGCGTCCAGGCAAAGACTCAACCAGGCGCTGGTCGTCGCGCAGGTGGCGCTCTCACTGCTGTTACTGATCGGCGCAGGCTTGTTCGTCCGCACGCTACAGAAACTCAAAGCGGCGGACGCGGGTTTCAACCGCGAGCACGTCGTCGTGTTTAATCTCGATTTCACTCAGAATATGCGCCAACGCCTACTGTCGTTATACAAAGAGCTGGCGGCGCGGCTGGAAACTCTGCCCGGCGTACGCGCAGCCGGCGTGAGTTCGGAATTCGTGCTAGGACGAAACCGCCCGGCAGATAGAATCACCACGGAAGGCTACGCTGCTCGCCCTGACGAAGACCTCGCCTGCTACGAATTCTATATCAGCCCGCGTTTTTTCGAAGCGATGGGCACGCCGATCTTGAGCGGCCGAGGCTTCGAGCCACAAGACGAAATACCCGCCAACGCCTCGAACGCCAGCAATCCGCTGCCGGCCGTGATCAACCAGGCGATGGCGCGGCGCTATTTCGGCGACGATAACCCGCTGGGCCGGCGATTCTACTCCGTCATTGATCCGCAGCAGAAGTACGAGATTGTGGGCGTGGTGAAAGACGTCAGACTCAAATCGCTGCGTGAACCGTCGCCGCCGACTTACTACCTGCCTTACATCTTCGACCCGGGCCACGACGCGGCTTTCGTGTTGCGGACGATGAGCGCTCCAGGCGCGATGGCCGCGAGCCTGCGCCAGGTCGCTCAAGAAGTTGATCCAACCATCCGGGTGCGTGACGTGCGCAGCCTGGATGACGTGGTGAACGCTTCGCTACACCAGGAACGAGTCCTGGCGCAGTTGGGCGGCTTTTTAAGCATCTTTGCTCTCGCGCTCGCCTGCCTTGGGCTTTACGGCGTGTTGTCATTTTCCGTGGCGCAACGTACGCGCGAAATCGGCGTGCGCATGGCCCTCGGCGCGCAAAGGAAAGATGTGCTCTCGCTCGTGGTCGGCCGGGGATTGAAACTGACTTCGATGGGACTGGCGCTCGGTTTCGTCGCGGCGTTAGCAGTGACGCGCTTCGTTTCGAGCTTGCTCTATGGCGTCACGGCGACCGACCCGGTGACGTTCGCCGGGGTTTCTTTGCTCATTCTTTTGGTGGCGGGATTAGCGAGCTGGCTGCCGGCGCGCCGCGCGACAAAGCTCGATCCGATAACTGTACTTCGACATGAGTGATACGACGCAAACAACTCGCTTTCGCTTCTGGCTCTGGCTGATCCGATTCATCGGCGTGATCGTGCCGCGCCGCTTCCGCGCCCGCTTCAGACAGGAATGGGAGGCGGAGTTGGAATACCGCGAGGCTCTGCTGGCCCGATGGGACAGGCTCGACTGGCGTAACAAACTCGAACTGTTGTGGCGCAGTCTGGGCGCGTTCTGTGACGCGCTTTGGCTACAGCGTCAACGATTGGAGGAAGACATGTTTCAAGACCTGCGTTTCGGTTTGCGAATGCTGATGAAAAATCCCGGCTTCACGTTGGTTGCCGCGCTCACACTGGCGCTCGGCATAGGCGCGAACACAGCGATCTTCAGCGTCGTCAATGCGCTGATATTGCGACCGCTCCCCTATCCCGATTCGGAGCGGCTCTTTTGGGTGGAAGAAGTCTCGAAAAGGACCAATGACAGCCAGGAGGCCTGGGGAGGGCACTTCCTCGATTGGCAGGAGCATAGTCAAACGCTGGAAGGCATAGCCGCTCAGGATGGCGGCACACGGACCCTGTCTGGCGCAGGCGATCCGGAAAGGGTTGGGGTTGGCGAAATCTCGGCGAGCTTCTTGCCGCTGCTCGGCGCGCAGCCGCTTCCCCCAGGGCGCAACTTTAGCTCGGCGGAAGACTCTCCCGGCGGCGAGCGCGTCGCCATCCTCAGTCACGCGCTGTGGTTGCGCCGTTACAACGGCGATCAGGGTATTGTCGGACGTAGCGTCACGCTCAATGACGCCAACTTCACCGTGATCGGCGTGGCGCCGGCGAACTTCCGCTACTACCACCACTTCGACGTGTGGGTTCCCTTGGCGCTCGATCCGACTGCGCAGATGGCCGGCGAGACTCGTCAGTACGGACCGACCGTGGTCCGGCTCAAGCCCGGCGTGACGCCTGAGCAGGCGCAGGCGGAGATGGATACGCTGTTGCAACGTTACGAAACGGCCAGGCCGCAAGGAGTTTCGCGAATTGATAGCAGGACGCGGCTTGTTCCTTTGCAGGAGCATTTCCTCGGCGCCAGGAGACGCCCGCTATTGGTATTGTTGGGCGCGGTCGGCCTGGTTCTGCTGATTGCCTGCGCGAATGTGGCCAATTTGCTGTTGGCGCGCGCAGGCGCCCGGGAAAAAGAACTGGCGATTCGCGGGGCGTTGGGCGCGGGTCGGTTGCGGCTGACGCGCCAACTGTTGACCGAATGCCTGCTGCTGGCCACGATGGGAAGCGCAGCCGGATTACTGCTCGCTTCCTGGCTCATCAGCTTGTTCGGTTCACTCAATTCAACCGACGCTCTCGGCGAGATGGGGCGGGTGGCTATCATCACGATTGACCTGCGCGTGCTCGGCTTTACCTTTTTCATTACGCTCGTGACAGGGCTGCTTTTCGGGCTATTGCCGGCGCTGCGACTCTCGCGTACGGATTTGAACGTCGCGCTCAAAGAAGGCGGACGCGGCGGCGGTTTACACGGACGAAGCTTGCGCAACGCGCTGATGGTGAGCGAGGTCGCGCTGGCAATCGTGCTGCTGATCGGCGCGGGCCTGCTCATCCGCAGCTTCGCTAAACTGCTCGACGTCGATCCGGGATACCGGGCCGAAAACCTGCTGACGGCGCGGATCGCTCTCCCACCGCGTTACCGCGATAATTCGCAGCGCGCGCAATTCTACGAACGAATCCTGCAACGTCTTATCGCTCTTCCCGGCGTCGCCGCCGCCGGCGCCACCAGCCACTTGCCGTTAACCGGTTACAACATGGGCGCCACGCTGCGAGTGGAAGGCCGCTCGCTACAGCCAGGCGAGAGAGAACCCTCCGCGCCCATCGCAAGGGTCAATCCTGACTATTTCCGCACTATGGGGATATCTTTGCGCGCCGGGCGGCTCATCAACGACAGCGACACCCAAGGCTCGCCCGGCGTCGCGCTGCTCAGTGAAACGCTCGCTCGCAGACTCTTCCCAAACGAAGACCCGCTCGGCAAACGGCTCTCAGTGGCCGGCATGAACACAACCGTCATCGGCGTCGTCAACGACATCCGTTATACGGGCCTGGACGGAGAGATCGAACAGGCGGTCTACCTCAGTTATAGGCAATTGCCGCGTTCCGGAATGGCGCTGGTGTTGCGCGGCGCGGTGGAGCCGTCGAGCCTCGCGCCAGCGCTGCGCAACGCCGTGCGCGAAATCGATCCGGCGCTGCCGGTCTACGACATGATGACGATGAATGAACGGCTGTCCAATTCCGTCGCCGCGCGCCGCTTCAATCTGTATCTTCTGGGCGGATTTGCGGCGCTGGCGCTGCTGCTCGCCGGTGTCGGCGTTTACGGAGTGGTCTCTTATGTCGTCACGCAGCGCACGCACGAGGTCGGCATCCGCATGGCCCTCGGGGCGCAAAGCGCCGATGTAGCGCGTTTGTTCATCAAGCAAGGGATGGCGCTGGTCATGCTCGGTGTGGCGCTGGGCTCGGTCGGCGCCTTCGCTTTGACACGTGTGATGAAGATTCTGTTATTCGGTGTTGGCGCCACCGACCCGCTGACCTTTTCGGTCATTACTTTGTTGCTGATCAGCGTGGCGCTGCTGGCCTGCTGGATTCCGGCGCGGCGAGCGA
This sequence comes from Blastocatellia bacterium, assembly GCA_035275805.1. Taxonomy (GTDB): domain Bacteria; phylum Acidobacteriota; class Blastocatellia; order RBC074; family RBC074; genus JAJVID01. The sequence goes on along the minus strand of DATEMG010000756.1, from coordinate 5,287 downwards.
CAAAAGTTGATCTAATGATTACGCTGCGACGTGACTGAAGGTGGAAGAAAAATAGGGACCCGCAAAACATAGAAAAAGTGAGAATTATTTTGGAAGCTTTTCGGCTCGTTGGGTTAATTATCAATATAAGTTGACGATAAGTTGACGGATAAATGAAAGGGGCGATGACAAACCGATGGTTCCCAGCGACGCCGAACTGTTGCGGTTGATGTTGGCCGGAGAGGAGAAAGCCTTCACTGAGCTTTACCGGCGGCATAAGGGACTCGTCTATCGGTTCGCGCTGCTGATGAGCGGGCAGGCCAGCGTCGCCGAGGAGGTCACGCAAGAGGTTTTTCTGGCGTTGCTCCGTAATGGACGTCGATATGACCCGGAGCGCGGCTCGCTCAAGGCCTATTTATGCGGGGCCGCTCGCAATCAGGTCTTGCTCCTGATGGAAAAGGAGCGCCCTTACGTCCACCTCGTTGAAGAATCTGACGAGGGCGGGGCGGTTCCGATCGCGCAATTAATCTCCGGAGATGATCCGCTCAGCGACTGCGCGCGCAAAGAAGCGAATAGATTGGTGCGACAGGCCGTCCTGGCCCTGCCGGCGCGTTACCGCGAGGTGATCGTATTGTGTGACTTCCAAGAGATGAGTTATGCGGAAGCGGCGCTGGCGCTGGATTGCCCCATAGGCACGGTAAACTCGCGACTGCATCGCGGGCACGCCTTATTACTGAAGAAACTGCGCGCGGCTGTCAGGCTGGACTCGGCGGCGCCCGACGCGCAAGGGATGAGGTGCTTCGCATGAATTGCCAGGATTTTGAAAAGCTCGCCCTGGACCTCGCGCGCAATAGCTTGCTGGATGCCACAGCGCGCGACCAGGGCTTAATCCACACGGAGGTTTGCAGCCGCTGCGCCGCCCGGCTGGCCGAAGAGCGGGCCTTGCTCGCCCGCGTGCGCGCCGTCGCGGCCGAACTGGCCGGGGAAGAGCCGCCGGCGCGCGTTGATGCGGCGTTGCTCGCCGCCTTCCGCGCGCAAACGACGGCCACCGCCTCATCAACCGTTATTCCGGCGTTTGGCGGATTCAGGCGTTGGGCGAGTTGGAAGTCGGCTGCGGTTGCAGCGGGAATTTTGATCTTGATTTCGGCGCTGGCCATTTTCTGGAAGTCTACAAACTCGCGAATGCCGCGCCGCGAAGAACGGGCCGTCGCGCCTGCGCCTGTCAACACGCCTGACCACCGGGCGGCTCCCCCTGATGGCCGCGACCTGATGGCGACCGAGCAACCGAAAACTTTACCGAAGCGCGTACGTCGCAGGGCGTCCGAGGACAGCCTGGATGAAGTTGAAGTGGTCACGCGGTTTTTCCCATTGAGGGAGGGAGAAGACCTCACCACTCTGGATAGCCTGCAGGTGGTGCGCGTCGAATTACCGAGCTCGGCGCTAGGCGAAGTCGGCTTGCCGGTTGACCCTGAAACGGTGACTGAGCCGATCAAAGCCGATGTAGTCTTGGGACAGGATGGGCTGGCGCGGGCGATTCGTTTCGTTCGCTAAAGTCAATGCTACAGATCACTCTACGAACGAGTCAGTACCACGAAGGGTAGCGAGCTTGGCTTCTACAAGTCGCTCGCTACCGCTCGCGGTACTGACTCGAAAGGAGAACATTATGAAAAAGACGATGATACGGCTGCTGGCAATAAGCTGCTTGCTCGCCGCAGGCAGTCTCAACTCAGTCGCCCAGGAGAAGAAGCCAAGACCTGTTGAAGTGCAGATTCAGGTTGATGAGACTATCAAACAGGAGGTGGAGATTCGGATTGATGAGGTTTTCAAAGTCTTAGCGCCTAAAATCGCCATTGGTAAAGTGGTGAAGGGCGCGCCCTATTCGGCGTCGGCAATCACGGAGCACGTCCAAACGCTCAGCGACGGCAATCAGATTATCCGCAAGAATGAGTCGAAGCTTTATCGCGACAGCGAAGGGCGCGCCCGGACGGAGCAGACGTTGAGGACGATTGGCAAGTGGACGTCGGGCGGCGAAGCCCAGCAACACATTATCATCACTGATCCGGTGGCTGGCGTTTCCTACAGCCTCAATCCGCGCACACACACTGCGAACAGGATCTTTTTCCAGCAAAAAGGGCTGCCTGCCGATGCGCTAAAAAAGCTATCGGCGGATGCGCAGCAAAGCAAGACCTTAACGATCAATGGCCAGACCGTCACGCAGGCGGAGTTTGAAGCGATGGCGGAAAAAAAGCGGATGGCTAAGGAAGATCTGCTTAAGAAGCCGGGAAAGAGACCCCAGTATGATCCCGAGGCGGAAAAACAACTCGATATGTTTCAATATGGCATCCCGCGCATAGAAGCGAGTCAGGGGCAAGAGAAGGAGGAATCGCTCGGGACTCAAACAATCGAAGGTGTGACTGCAGAGGGCACGCGCGTGACATTCACGGTTCCAGCGGGCGAGATCGGCAATACCTTGCCAATGGAACTCGTTAGAGAAACCTGGTACTCGCCTGAATTGCAGTTGGTGGTAATGAGCAAACACCGGGATCCGCGCTCCGGCGAGACGACCTACCGTCTCACCAATCTCACCCGCAGCGAACCTGACCACTCGCTGTTTGGAGTCCCTGCTGACTATAACGTCAGTGAGGGCAAAAAGCCTCTCCCTATCAAACCGAAGCCGATGAAAGAGGAGGAATAGACGGTCAAGCGGCATTCAGTTTTCAAATCGGGTCGGCTCCGAGCGCGGTAGCGAACGAGTCTCGCGGAGCGAGCAAATTGAAGAAGCCAACCTCGTTACTGCTCGCGGAGCCGGCCCTAAGCGCCTCTCATCCACTTCAATCTCGCAAAAGAAGGAGTCGCAAGTATGCGCAGCATCCTGTTTGCTCTCGCATTAGCTATAAGTGTGTCTTTGACGGCATTGTTGATCACGTCATCATTGGCGGTTCAGGACTCCGCATCGGTGGGGCGACCAATCGCGAATAATCCAGAATTGAAACTGATCTACCAAGAGGACCAGGCTGAACGAACGAAAGGGCAAAAACCGGGCCTCGACGCGGCGGAACGCGACCGAGAGCGGCTCAAGCGGGTCGCCGAGCTTCTCGACGCAGGCGCGGCGCGGACCGCAGATGACTTCTTTCATGCGGCGCAAGTGTACAACCACGGCGCGACCGCGGAGGACTATTTGCGCGCGCACAAATTGGCGGTGCTCGCGGCGTCCAAAGGGAACACGCAGGCGCTTTTCCTGAGCGCCGCGTCGCTTGACCGGTTCCTGCGCGCGATCGGCCGTCCGCAGGTTTTCGGAACGCAATACGCCAGGCAGGGGAATATGGCGACGATGGAGCCGTTCGACCGATCGATGAGCGATGCGTTGCGGACCGCATTCGGTGTCCCCAGTCTCAAAGAGCAAGAGGCTCGCCTCAAAGACATGAACAAGCGTCAAGATCGATGATTGGTCAGAGCGTCAGGGCATAAAAAAAACGGGTGGCCGGAATCCCGGCCACCCGGAGTTCTAAATCGAACCACACAACATCAAGACTAGATGGAGAAAATCCGTTCTACTCCACGCGCATGACCAATCCAGTCTCGATCCCGGGCGATTCGATTGAACGACGCCGCGGCGTTCAGGGTTGGGGCGGTCGCCCATAGGGTTGGGGCTGTCGTCCGTACGGGGTGGGCGCCTGTGGGCTGTTGGCCACTCTGCGTCCGGGGCGCTCGGCGGGCGTGATTGAAGCGGATTGCTCGCGGCCGTCGCGCAAGAATTTCAATTTAACGGCTTTGCCGGCCGGCGTGTCGGCGATGAACTCGGTCAGTTGTTTGGTGGATTTCACCATCCTGCCGTCGAATTCGACGACCCGGTCGCCGTTGCGCAGGCCCGCGCTCGACGCGGGACCGCCGTTGGTCACCTCGGCTACCAACGCGCCGTCCCCTGCGGTCTCCGAGTCTTGCAGGGAGATGCCCAGATAGCCGCGCGAGACGCGTCCGTTCCTGATCAGTTGCTCCTGAACCTTCTTAGCTATATTCGACGGGACTGAAAAACCGATGCCTTCGCTGCCGCCCGAACGCGAATAGATCATCGTGTTGATGCCGATCACTTCGCCGCTCATGCTGATCAAAGGCCCGCCGGAATTCCCCGGATTGATTGAAGCGTCGGTCTGAATGTAGTTGTCGTAGGTCCCGCCGAATTGGCGTCCGGTCGCTGAGACAATGCCGGCAGTCATCGTCTGGTCGAGGCCGAAAGGCGAGCCGAGCGCAATTACCCATTCGCCCTGCTCCAGCCTCGACGAATCGCCGAGCGTCGCGTACGGCAGGTTCTGCGCCTCGATCTTGATCAACGCCAGATCGGTTTCGGCGTCCACGCCGATGCGTCGCGCCCTGAATTCGCGGCCATCGTAAAGCCTGACCTTGATGTCGGAGGCGGGGCCGGCCACGTGGTTGTTGGTCAGAATGTAACCGTCCGGGCTGACGATCACGCCGGAGCCTGTCCCGCGCCGCGCGTAAGGCGACTGCGTCTGCACGGGGTTAAGCGGCTGGCCAGACGGCGAGCTGGATGGCGAACCGGACAGCGGATCCTCATTCGACTCGTCGTCGCTGGTCTGACGTATTCCGCCGGCGACGATGTTGATTTGGACCACGGCGGGCTTGACGCGCTTGGCCACGTTGATGAATACGCGCGAGAGCTCGGCGGGCGAAGGCAGTTGGGCCGAAGTCTCCGGCCCCCGCTCCTTCGTCGCCTTTTCCCCGGAGGCTATCGCGGGGGCCGGCGCCTGTGAGCCGGAGATTATCGCGCCCTCCGGCGCCTGTTGACCGAAGACCGTCAAGCCGTTCGGCGCGAACAAACCGAATCCCAGCGAAAGAGCCAGCGCCGGACTCAATATCCGACCACGCGACGCCCTCTTTATCGAATCATTGAATCTATTCTCCATCTTTGTGTTTTACCTCAGTGTTGAGAAATGAAGGGACGTAACAAGAACAGTTCGTAGACCGCTCCTCGAACCGTTTCACGGTCTACGGAAAACAATTCATTGTGTATGTCTTCTTTGTCTTGATTTAACAGAGTAGCTCGTTGTCTGTTCAAGCGCGGCCTTTGATGCGCGACGCGCGGAACTTACTGTCTGGCTGGCGGATTATTCATCGCTAAACGAGAGCATTGGATTGCGGATTGCGGATTGCGGATTGCGGATTATAGTAAGTGAATTGTCTTGCGCAATAGTCGCTGTAATAAAAGCAGGATTCTCGGACTTAATAAATCCGCAATCCGCAATCCGCAATCCGCAATCCTAGAGGCTCAGGGCGTGGCGTAATAGCCTTCTTT